>JAYVAQ010000400.1:0-16933 GCA_043750875.1 Rhodanobacteraceae bacterium | reverse complement strand
GATCCTATCGAAGCGAGCACATTGCTCGGCCCGCTAGTCGACGAGCCTTCGGCGAAGCGTTTTGATGCAGCTGTTGCAGCGGCAAAAGTACAGGGTGGTCAGTTGTTGTGTGGCGGTGGCCGTATTGAGCGCCCAGGCAGCTATGTGCAGCCAACTATTTTCCGTATGCCTGAGCAAACCGCAGTGGTGCGGCATGAAACCTTCGTACCGATTCTGTATGTGATGACCTACAAGACCTTGGGAGAAGCGATCGCCTTGCAAAATGATGTGCCACAAGGGCTTTCTAGCTCGATCTTTACGCTCAACATGCGCGAGGCCGAGCAGTTCTTATCTGCGTCTGGCTCCGATTGTGGTATCGCCAACGTCAATATCGGCACCTCTGGCGCTGAAATCGGCGGTGCATTTGGCGGCGAAAAGGAAACCGGCGGTGGCCGCGAATCGGGCTCGACCAGCTGGCAGGCGTATATGCGTCGGCAAACCAACACCATCAATTATTCGACTACTTTGCCGCTGGCACAGGGCATCAAATTCGATTTTTAGTCGCGTCGCCATACCCGCACGGTTGAAGTTGTGCGGGTATGGCGTAAGGCTGGTAAGCGAATTTTATTTCCGCTTCAATACCAGTAAACACCGTTCTCCATCAACGAACGGTACTTGCAAACTGTGATTTGCCGCGACATACCAGCCCTTGGGTAGCGCATCCACTTCTGCTTGCGGATAGCTGCCTTTCATGGCCAATAGTTCGCCGCCCGGCACCAACATCGGCCCCGCAAGCTTGCAAAAGTTCGCCAAGCTGGCGAACGCACGCGAAATAATTTGTCGACACCCGCTAAATTCGGGCAAGTTTGGCTGGATATCCTCGATGCGGCTGTGAATCGCCAGCAGCTGCTCAGCAACGCCTAAGCTCAGCGCAATTTCGCTCATCGCGCGCATTTTTTTGCCTACTGAATCCACCAACACCACATTTTTGCAGGCCCCAGCCAACAGCAGCGGAATGCCCGGTACGCCGCCGCCAGAACCCACATCAATTAACGTCGCGGTATTGATAAACGGCCATACGCTTAGCGCGTCAAGCGAATGCTTAGCAGTCATCTCAATAGGGTCGCGAATCGCGGTCAAATTCTGGATTTGATTCGCGGCATGTAGCCCCTTCAAAAATTCGATCTGCGCGTTCATTTGTGGCCGCGTTAGGCTTAGCTTTAACTCGTCAATGCCAGCTGCCAGCCTGGCGCGTACGGCACTGACATCAAAAGGTATAGCAACGCGTTTGGGCGCGCGTTCAGTTGATAATTCCGGGGTTTGACTCAAAATTTTGGCACTCCGTCTAGTGGAATTGAACTTGACCTGATCTTAATTTGTTGTGAGCAAAAGTTGCACGCACGGCGTGCTTGTCGCTTCGCAATTTGCCGCCTTTTTGCAAATTGCCAGGCCAAATAAACAAAACAGCCTGAACTTTTGCAGTCCACCCACTTCAGCATCACGCATTTGTAGCGCGCAGCCTGCCAAAATCCTAATTCCTTTAAAGTATCGAGCAACAATTTTATGGCGACGGAAGCCTTTCGCACTTATATGTGTGTGGTGTGCGGACTGATTTATGACGAAGCGGCGGGTTGGCCCGAAGATGGCATCAAAGCCGGCACCCGCTGGGCTGACGTGCCAGAATCTTGGGTTTGCCCGGACTGCGGTGTAGGCAAAGCGGATTTCGAGATGGTTGAAGTTGACTAATCAGCCGCAGACGATTCAACCAAGGGACTCGGCTGAGCCCACACTGCCCATTCTAGCGGCGCTGCCCGAACTACTGGCGGCACTAGCACGATCCGAGCGGGTCGTCTTAGAAGCGCCACCGGGCGCAGGTAAAACCACGGCAGTCCCGCTTGCGCTGCTGGATCAGCCTTGGCTCGCGGGTAAGAAAATACTGCTTTTGGAACCGCGCCGTATCGCGGCACGCGCGGCGGCGATGTTTATGGCAGCGAAGCTGGGGGAGCCGGTTGCGGGCACAGTAGGTTATCGAATACGTTTTGAGAATCAGGTTTCCAGCCGCACCCGCATCGAGGTGATTACCGAAGGCATTTTAACTCGGCTGTTACAGTCAGATCCCAGCCTAGAAAGTGTTGGCTGCGTTATTTTTGATGAGTTCCACGAGCGGCATTTGCACTCAGACTTGGCGTTAGCGCTATGTTTGGACGCGCAAGCCGTGCTGCGTCCGGAGCTGCGCATTTTGGTGATGTCAGCGACTTTGGATGGCGCGCGTTTGAGTCAGTTTTTGGACGCCCAACGTGTGACTAGCGCGGGTAAATCGTATCCCGTTGAGGTACGTTATTTGCCGCCACCGCGCGAGGAAAATTTGGAGCTAACCGTGGCGCGCGGTGTGCGTGCGGCGCTGGCCGCCACCGATGGCGATGTGCTGGTGTTTCTGCCGGGGCGACGCGAAATTGAACGCGCCGCCAGCGCGCTTAATGATCTGGACAGCACCATCGAGCTGCATCCGCTACATGGTGAATTGAGTGTGGATGCACAGGCGGCGGCGATTCGCCCCGCTGCGCCTGGGTTGCGCAAAGTGGTGTTGGCGACCAATGTTGCGGAGTCTTCTTTGACTCTGCCGGGCGTGCGCGCGGTGGTCGATTCCGGGCTGGCGCGCGAGCCAAAGTTCGATGTCAACAGCGGTTTTTCAACCTTGACTGAAGTGTGGATTAGCCAAGCATCGGCGACTCAGCGGGCTGGCCGCGCCGGGCGCGTGGCACCGGGCATTAGCTTTAGGCTGTGGAGTGAATCCAGGCGTTTAGAACCGAACACCCGGCCGGAAATTTTAAAGGCTGACCTTGCGCCGTTAGCTTTGGAGCTCGCCGCCTGGGGTAGCGCGGAGCTGAAATTTTTAGACGCGCCGCCAGCTGCCGTTTTGGCACAAGCGCGGCAATTGTTGACCAGTCTGGGCGCGCTGGATGCAAAAGCAAACTTGAGCGCTACTGGCCGCCGTTGCATGCAGCTGGGCACGCATCCGCGGCTGGCCAATATGTTGGTACGCAGCCAAGGTGTGGAGCTGTCCTTAGCGTGCGACCTGATCGCGCTTTTGGAAGCGCGCGATGTTTTTAAGGGCAGCGAACGCTTTCGCGAAGATTGGCAATCGCGCTGGCAGGCGTTGTCAGCGTATCGCGCCCGCCGCCCGCATGGCGCCGATGCCCGGGCGCTAGCGGCGATTGATCACGCCAGCCGCCAATGGGCCAAGCGTATGCGCGCAGTGGAAATGCCGGGCACGATTAGTGCGCACGCTTTGGGCGACGTATTGCTGCACGCCTATCCGGATCGCGTCGCCAAAGTGCGTGCGGACGCACCCCTGCGCTTTGGTTTGAGCAACGGGCGTGGCGGTGAAATTAGCGCGGATTCGCCGCTGCGGGGCGAGCGTTGGCTGGTGGTCAGTGAATTAGACGGCACCGGACGCGATGCGCGGATTCGGCGCGCGGCGCCGTTTGATGAGGCGCTGCTGGAATTGCACTACACAGATCGCATTAGCAAAACGCTCGAACAAAAATTTGACGTCAAAGATGCCGCCGTTAAAGCGCGCGAGGTAGAACGTTTCGATCAACTGGTGTTGAGCGATAAAACGGTGCCGCCAAAAAATGCTGCCGCTGCCTTATGTGCGGGTATAGCGGAGCTGGGATTAAGCTGTTTGCCATGGACGGAAAATCAACAGCAATTGCTAAAACGCGCGCAAAGTTTGCGGGTTTGGCTGGCGCCAGAAGCGGTGTTTCCGGATTTGTCGGACGCGGTGTTGCTCACCACATTAGAAGATTGGCTAGGTTCTTTTTTGGAGGGTAAATCGCGCTTGAGTCATGTGAATGCGGACGTTTTGGGGCAGGCGTTGAGCTCGTTATTGAGCTTTAGCGATCAGCAAATGCTGGACGCGCAAGCGCCCAAATCATTGACGGTACCCAGCGGTATGACGCGCCCGATCAGCTACGATGACCCAGCTGGGCCCGTACTAAGCGTGAAATTGCAGGAGCTTTTCGGCCTTGCTGAAACCCCGCGCATTGCCGGGGGCAGGATGCCAGTTACGCTGCATTTGCTTAGCCCTGGCGGCAAGCCGGTGCAAGTCACCAAAGATCTTAAAAACTTTTGGAACCACACTTACAGTGAAGTGAAAAAAGAAATGAAGGGCCGCTATCCGCGCCACCCGTGGCCGGATGACCCTTGGAACGCGATCGCGACGCATAGGGCCAAGCCTAGAGGCACATAAAATAGCGGGCGTGCCCAATTTCGGTGCACGCCGCCATTTAATAAAACCAGCGCAATTACTCTGCCGTCGCACCTTGGCAGGCTAACAAATCTTCGCTGTCGATCGTCCAACCACCGTCGCCGCAAATGTCCACGTCAGCCACTTCGCACTCGTCACCATCTTCATCGCGCAGCTTGACGTCATAGGTACCGCAAGGCACGCCGGTCAAGGTAAAACTATCACCGGTTTCAATGATTTTATCGCCCAGCTGATCTTCGCCCCACTCTTCTTGATCAACGCTGGAAATAAATAAATGCGTCAAGCTCCAGTCTGAATTATTGGTAATTTCTACATCGCCAGCATTCGCAGTAAACACCGCTCCGGTGAGTGCAAGGGCAAGAATAATGCGGGACATTTTTAAGCTTTTCATTGTTAAGCTCCAATGAGATTGAGAAGGCTGCGCCAACGATTAAGACGTTTTATTTGGTTGTTTCACCTAAGGCAAAACAACCAAAACCCCGCACGTTTTGAACGCAGCTCCAGTATGTTTTGGCGAAGCTTGAAGTTAGCTAAATGCGGCGGCTCGGTACAAAAAGTTGCAAGTTTCGGGATACGTAGGTGCGACATACTCATACCCTAAAGATCAATTGATTGAGGCCAAAATGCGCTTTTTTCACAGCTGGCGGCGGCCAGCAATAATTTTTATTGCACTGTTCCTGAGTACGCCTTATGCCTTGGCAGAAGGCCAATTTGTAGTGCTGGACGCCGAGATCGAAAGCGCCAAGCTAACGCGGGAACTTAAAGAGATGCAGGGCGATGAAATGCTGCAGCTATTGGCAGATTCCATCAATGAACTGTTTGTTATTCCCGAGGACGTAGGGCTGCGTTTTTCCGAATGCGAAGAATCAAACGCCTATTTTTCTGCAGAGGAAATGGAAATCACCATGTGCGTAGAATTGCTTGCGGACATGGATGAATCACTGAGCGAAAGCTACCCTGATGAGGATGAGCGTCACGAAGCAGTCGCCGGTGCATTTACTGCGATTTTGCTGCACGAAGTCGGCCACGCGCTGGTCAGCGTGCTGGAAATTCCAATCACTGGGCGCGAAGAAGATGCAGTCGATCAATTATCTGCCTGGGTACTGATTGAGGCCGACATGGCGGATGCGGTGTTGTCCTCAGCAGAAACTTATTACACCGCCGAAGAAGAGACGGATCACGAAACTTTGGCGGATGCGCATTCGCTCAATCAACAGCGTTACTTCAACATGGTTTGTTGGGTCTATGGCAGTAACCCAGATGACAATGAAGAATTAATTGAAGATTGGGAATTGCCGCAAGCGCGTGCCGAACTTTGCGCGGATGAATATGCCTTGATTAGCCGGAGCTGGTCTAAGCTGCTTAAAAGTCATTTGCGCTGAGATACCTTGAAGAAATTTCATTTCTGCATCGCAATTGGTTTGCATTTAGCGGAGTGCCGCGCAAAAGATAAGCCTCACGACGGCTGATCCAATCCGTTCGCCGGACTAAGCGTCCCGACTAGCCGCTAACCAATCCCCGACTTTTTCGCTGCCGGTAGTGCGTCCCGAACATGTACGCGCAAAGTTGCCGCCAAGCGCTCAAAGGCAGCGCCCGTGGGGTGCATTTCATCATTCCAATCGCTGTCTTGAGCCAAAGTGCCGCGAAAGTCGACTACATCAAGCGAGTCACCATACTGTTGTTTCAGCGGCGTCAGCACGCGCGCAAAGAATTCATCCATTAGCAGCCGCGCAAATGCGATCTGTTCCGCCGCTGTTGGCAACGCGGTTTTTACGTGCCGCGCAATCCAATCGCCAATGCTGCGTTTGATCAAGGCTACCAAACCAATTTGTTCCACGGTCAGCTCCGCAGCTTGTCCCATGAGCCGTGGATAGTCGTAACTATGGGTGATCACTCGAAGCGCGGGGCGCGCCTTGAACGCTGCGTCTAACATGCGTTGATAGGCGCGCAAGACCTCATCGTAGCGCTTGGTGTCGAGCACGCGTTGCAGCGCGTCTTCGGGCGTCATCGCATGGGTACTGCGAAAGGTGTCGCGCAGAAATCGGTCAACGAAGTCATTGCCGCCGGCGCTTAATAGCAGCACATCAAACTCGAACGCTTTCAGTCGGCTACTGACTGAGCGCAAATTGCCGCCGCTAAAAATATCAACAGCTAGCTCGCCACTCGCTTCCATGCGCATAAAAACCGCACTGGGCGCGTGCACCTCCAGCCAATCGACCAAATTGTAGTAAAGCGGCGTGGAAAACCAGGAATCGCCTTCGCTGAGAATCAGCGGCGTATTCGCTAAGCGGTGCGCCTTGTCCAAAGCGCGATAGTGGTTAATGAACTTGCCATACTCGGTGTGCGTGGTGGCCATGGTTGGACTCCTTTTTGCGGTTTTGTGTGGGGCAGGTGATTTCTCAGCTGGCGTGCTTTAGCCTCTAACATCCCCCACCAAATACTTGCCGGTCACTGCCTTGAATGCCGTGGACGTACGCTGTCCGGCCCAGCCGTCGACCTTTAAATAAATGCCGGGGAAAGTATTGAGCCAGTGTTGCAGTGCGCGGGCACGTGCAATCGTCTCCGGATCGGTTGGGCGTTTGAGCGCGAAAGACACCACTTGCGGCGCAGCATCAAGCGCGGGCTCGGCGTCAAACTGGATTTCTTGGCGCTCGGATAAACGCCGCAACAAAGTCGCTGTGCCGCACTGCTGATCCACCGCTGCGGCATCGTAAACGCTGTCTTTTACAAATTTTCCTTTCAGATAATGGTGCGAAAAACTCCACAGATACGGGCTGTTCAACCCGCGAGCGTCATAGCCCCAGCCGTTATAGGCTTCCAGTTTGAATAGTGTGCCGGGCAGGCTCCAGTCGTGCCATTGATCTAGACCTTCATACACCAACGCGTCCGCCGCACTTTCATCGAAAGTAAATGGCGGCGCGCCGGTTTTGGGCCGCCCGGCGGGCACGTGCACGGTACGCGCACTCAAGGGATCACCGTTATGCAAATGCCGATCCAAGCGCATGCTGCTTTCCCGCATGTGCACAGCAGCGATAAAATGCCACGGAATCCCAATCGGCGCGCCAATCGCACGGTAACGCGCCTGCAAAGCAATCACCCGATCACACCAGCGCTCCACTTCTTTGGTGCGCTCCGCGCGCACTTCGGCATCATCAAAAAGTCGGCGATATTGATCGCGACGCGCTTGGGTAAGCTTTGGCATAGATCACCTGCTGAAGGACTTTAGTTGAATTTTACTGCCTGCTAATGTGACGCATCAATATTGCCGAGTTGGCCGCTCTAGATAAGGTAGTTGTTTTTCAATGATATCGATCCAATCCAAGATTGGTTGGAACAATGCGGGGTCATCCGCAAACTTTGCGTAAATATCGCGATAGCGCAATGCTTGACGGCGCGCCGCAAACATTGGATACGGATAGTGTCCTTGCATATTTTTTAGTTGGCTGATGGCGTGTTGCAAATGCACCTCGGAAGCGTGTTCAACGTGCAGCTTTTGCACCAAGGCAAGCTCCAACAAATCGGCATTCGCCCAGGCTTTATCTTCTGAGTTGAGTAACCCCTGCGCGCATGCCAGTAGTCGCACTTGCTCGATCAATTCGCTGATTGGCACCTGGCCGTGCAAGTCGGCAACCATCCAGCCAAATTTTTTCGCGATCAGGTGCAACGACAGATACATCAGCAGCGCCCAGTGTTTAGCTGGATTTTGCTGATGCGCATCCCAAAAGCGCTGCCGCGCACTGAGCAGTGTCGCGCGCGCCTTGGTTTTTCCAAGCGCACCTGGAAATGCGTTGATCTGCAGTTGCGCTACATGTTGGTCAGTGGAACCAAGGCGCAGATGCATGCGTGCAATCTGAATTGGATCGACCGCAGCCTGCAGTAGCTCCTGTAGCTGAGATCTGGCCTGACCGAGCTTTTCTAGCGCCGCTAAGTGTTGCGGTGATGCCGACGCCACTTCGCCATCGGGCAAGTCGGGCGCGCGCGACGCGCTAGACAAGATTGGATCCAGCAATACTTGATCCGCAACTTCCTTGCCGATATGTACCGCGCTCATGGCAGCGCTGACGCGGGCCTCAACAACTTTTTGCGCCAAACCCGTGCCGCTGCTCAAATAATGTACGACGCTGGCCCAATCATGCGTATGCGGATATTTGGCGTGCAGCGTTTTGCGTAAGCTGGAGATGACACAGCGTGGGTCTAGGCCCCAAAAAATGCCGTCATAAACAGCGCGTACCAAATCAATTGAGGCCGCGACACTGAGTGGAAACTGCGACGCAATCACCATCGGAATACCGGCCTCATGTAACGCCTGCGCGACACTACCGCCTAAGCCAATGACACCGCCTTGGCGGCCGCTATCACAGCTGGCAATGCTGACTGATTGCAAGAAATCTGCATTTTCTTCGCGCAACAGTGCGGAGGCCAAACGTGGTCCATCGACCACGTCAAACTCATCCTCAGCATGGTGAAGAACTATTCCGTAACGTTGATCAAACTCACTCTTGAGTGGCGCACCATGTGCTAACAAGTGGACATGGGTGAAACGTTCGCGCGCACAGAGTTCAACCAAGCTGGCAATGCTGGCGTTGGGCAATATGCGCAGGCGTTCCCGCTGGCTGCTGCGGCTGGAATTCTTCAACCAGGGTTGGATGCACTGCAGCAGCGCATGTGCATGCGCCGCAGCTGGCACTGCGGCCTGCGGGTCGGCGAACGCGAACAGCACGCGCGCCTCGGCATTTGGATCATAAGTGCGCGCAACCCTGCGGCGCGTTTCCCGGGTCAGCACCATGTTTTGCTGCAACAACAAGTGTTTGCTCGCATGGCTTAGCGATTGCGGCAAGAAAGCAAGTTCGAAAGGCAATAGCGCAAGCTCAGCTGCAGATAAAATTAAGCGCACATGTTGCGCAGTTTCTGTGCCGCCCAACTGCTGCATTAGGCCGGGCATGCTGGCTAAGATCGCCGCCATTTTGCTTGCGGCATCGTGCAAAGCGCCTTGGCGCTCTAATTCATCGTATTGATAGCTCAACGCCCGTGTGCTGCGCACCACGTCAGCATGCGTGAGTGGAATTTGTAAGCTACTTACCGGTTCGTTTTCGCACACCGCCAGATACGCCGTTAGCGGTGACAACAGCTGATTATGGCTGCTGCCATGGCGCATGATTTCAAGCTTGATCTCTTTCATCTCAAATTCCTTGAAAGCGCGTTTTTTCGATGGTAACGAGTACTCCCGCTTGCACTTGCTTTAGCTCACCCGTACACCGGCCTTGTGCTTCATACAAATGCACGACAGGGCAGCGTTTTCGCACCACATTGACAGCGTTTTCGCCCTGAATGCGATCTAGCTCGTCAAGCGTAGTGGCGCTCAAGACCTCAAAAATGGCTTGAAAACTGGCCGCGTCTGTTAACTGCTGGGGCAGCACCTGGATCAAACGCGCCCACGTACCGCTGTTGAAATACGCCCCGCGCGGGCGGGCAATTGCGCGCAAAAAATGCGTGTGTCCAGTAATCACAAACGGAATTTCAGGGCTGATCTTGGCCGCCGCGCGCAGATAGGTTTCGTCCTTTTCAGCTAACTCAAAACTCTGGTCTTTGGCCAGCCCATCTAGCGCCAGACGCAATACATCCGCCTTATTTTTTTGCCCAATCTTGGCCTTGATGGCGCTAAAAAAACCGAGCATGTCGGCTTCGTTCTCCTGATCTGGCGCGCCTTCAAGTTGATCCAAAAATGCATCTTCACTTGCAAACTCCATGCTGGGCGCCACTGCATCTGCCGCGGGCACACTCAGCAGATCCAATTTCATGCGTATCGCATCTTTGAGCGCACGCGTTTTGAACGCCGCTACGTCGGCTAGTTCTTTACTCAGGCTGGCATCAACAAAGCCCAATACTTTAGCGACCCCAGCTATTTCAGGTTTTAATAAATCTACAAACGGATGCTGCTTTTTGATCTTGTTCATCACCTCGATCACCATGCGCGCACCGGCACTGGGTAACCAAGCCTCAACGTTTTTACCAAACTGCAAATCCCGCGTCAGCGTGCGAAATTGGTGGTAGTCGGTGGCGTTCCATTCGTCAAATTCGTTGCCGTGCAAAATCAGCGCATCCGCGTTAGCAACCCGGCAACGCAGGCCGGTGCCATCCATGACACAGTAAATCCGACCCCGCGCCGCGTCGTCTTCGCCACTCAATAGTTCAAACAAGTGCTGCTGCACCCAAGGCAGTGCCAATTCCAAATCATGGTTGCCCAAATTGATCAGCAGCATCCGATTTGAAGTCAATAACAGTGCCCGCAATGCCTCAAATATTGGTTTAAACGTCGGATCAGCACACACCCGATTCAACTTGGTAACAGCGGTATCAGGGCCAAAGTGTTCGTGTGGCTGTTCCGCCAAGAAATCGATGAAATCGCCGTTGATCACTAGCGCCGCTTTTCGTTCGGAAGCTAAGTTCTTAACGTGGTTGACTAAGGCGACAAATTCAACAGTAGAAGCGAAAATTTGAAAGCCCGCTGCACCGCCAAAATGTAGATCAGAAACAATAAATAACTCATCAAATTGCAGACGCTTAGCAATATGGCTCATGGCTTACTCAAGCGCAGGGTTGCGGTGGTCTGCGGAGTTTGAGGCCTGAGGTTTGGGAAATCACGGGCTATTTCTGCCTAGGCGCAGACTTGCACTGCGAATTGCCGCTCACAAGACGGTACGACGCTAGCCCAACGTTCGTTCGCCATGCCGCGCAGTTTTACACGGCAATCGGTGCCCGTATCGCTTTGTGCGGGTGGTAATTCAGTAGTTCAAAGTCCTCAAACCTATAGTCGAAGATCGACGCGGGCTTGCGGTTAATCAGCAGCGTCGGTAACGGCCTGGGTTCCCTGGAAAGCTGCAGATTAGCCTGCTCCAAATGGTTACTGTAAAGGTGCACATCACCGCCCGTCCAAATAAACTCGCCAACCTCAAGCTCGCACTGCTGCGCAACCATGTGCGTCAGTAGCGCATAGCTTGCGATATTAAACGGCGTACCAAGCAGATAGTCCTGGCTTCTGGCTAGCAACATGCACGACAATTTTCCATTGGCAACGTAGAACTGAAAAAGCGTGTGGCAAGCCGCCAGCGCCATCCGGCCCTGGCGTACATTGTCTTGCGGCGTCGCTGATTCCAGTGGCAAGTACTCCACGTTCCAGGCGCAAACAATGTGTCGGCGCGAATTCGGGTTGCGTTTGATGCCATCAATCAAGGCCTGAATTTGATCGATGGCACCACCATCTTTGGTTGGCCAGCTGCGCCATTGAAATCCATAGAGCGGGCCTAGCTCACCGGCCTCAGTCGCCCACTCATTCCAGATTGAAACGCCGTGCTCTTGCAAATACCGCACATTCGTCTCGCCCGATAAGAACCATAAAAGCTCATGAACAATGGATTTCCAATGCAGCTTCTTGGTCGTCAGCAACGGGAAGCCAGCGGCCAAATCAAAACGCATCTGCCTGGCGAAAACACTCAGCGTGCCGGTGCCGGTGCGGTCCCCCTTGGCTGCACCTTGCGCCAAGATTTCGCGCATCAGATCCAAATAAACTTGCATTTAATGATTCCTATTTGGCCTTCAGCAGCCGGACACTAAATCACCCGAACTGACAAAATGCCTTCAATCGCTTCCAGCTGCTTTTGTACTTCTGGTGTAACCGCTTGATCGACGTCGACCAGGTTGTAAGCGTAATCGCCGCGGCTGGCGTTTTGCATTTGATGGATGTTCAAACCGGCTGCACCGAAGACGTGGCTCAGCTGCCCAATCATATTAGGAACGTTACGGTTTGCCACGCACACGCGGGCGAAGCCGGCGCGTGAAAGCTGCATATTTGGGAAGTTGACCGAATTAATAATGTTGCCGTTTTCCAAATACTCACGCACCTGATCTACCACCATCAACGCGCAGTTTTCTTCCGCTTCTAATGTCGATGCACCCAAGTGCGGAAAGCTCAAGGATTTGGCGTGGCTCAATAAGGTGTGGCTAGGGAAATCGCTTATGTAGCGCGCCAAAGTGCCATCGTCCAAACCTTTGCGCACGGCGGCTTCATCCACAATCGCCTCGCGCGAAAAATTCAACAGCGCCGCACCTTTTTTAATCACCGATAGCGAGCTTTCATTAAACAAGCCCTTGGTCGCCGCCATCAGTGGCACGTGGAAGCTGACGAAGTCTGAGTTTTGATACAGCTCATTGACCGAACCTGCTTTACCTACATCTGAGCTCAAGCGCCATGCGCCCTCGACCGTCATGTGTGGATCAAAACCCAGCACGGTCATGCCCAATGCGTGCGCGGCATTCGCGACTTTGACGCCAATCGCGCCCAAGCCAATCACGCCCAGCGTTTTGCCAGCCAATTCCGAACCTACAAAGTTCTTTTTGCTGGCTTCAACGTGCGCATCCAAATCGGTGCGCGTCGGATCAAGCGCACGCACAAAAGTGGTGGCTTCGCCCAAATTACGCACGCTCATTAACATGCCGGCCAGCACCAGCTCTTTCACCGCATTGGCATTCGCGCCGGGTGCGTTAAAAACTACCACGCCTTTCTTGCTTAGCTCAACCACCGGAATGTTGTTGGTGCCAGCGCCCGCGCGGCCAATCGCAATCACTGAATCGCTCAGGCCCATCGAATGCATGTCAGCTGAGCGCAACAAAATCGCGTCCGGCGTTTCGCTGCCATCATCAATGCTGTATTGGCTTTTAGGGAATTTCGCCAAGCCGTGCTTGGAGATTGCATTCAGGGTTTTAATCTTAAACATAGTTAGGCTCGCAACTTTAAATTAGGGGGCAGGCGGCTTAGGCTTTCGCGGCAAAATCTTTCATATAAGAAATCAATGCATCGACGGATTCTTGGGTAACCGCGTTATAGATGGACGCGCGCATACCGCCGACGTCGCGATGGCCTTTTAAGCCCATCAAGCGGGCCGCATCCGCGCCTTTGAGAAAAGCAGCGTCCAGATCAGCGCTTGGCAAGAAGAACGGCACATTCATATGGCTACGCGCGCGCGTTGCCACTTCATTGCGATAAAAACCCGAGCCATCAATGTAGCTATACAGGCTGGCGGCCTTCGCAGCATTGCGCTTGGCAATTTCGGCAACACCGCCCTGCGCTTTGATCCACTGAAACACCAAGCCGGCAACGTACCAAGCGTACGTAGGCGGGGTATTGAGCATCGAGCCATTTTCCGCGTGTTTGGCATAGTTAAAAATGGCTGGTAGCTTGCGCGGCTGCCGCGCCAAAAGATCGTCGCGCACGATCATCACCAAAATGCCGCTTGGGCCAATATTTTTCTGTGCCCCGGCATAAATCAGACCGTAATCCGCGACATTTATTTCCCGGCTTAAAATATTCGACGACATATCGGCAACGATCGGCGCATCCAGTTTCGGCACGCTGTGCATCTCGACGCCATGAATAGTTTCGTTCGGCGTGATGTGTACGTAAGCCGCATCTTTAGTTAGCTTCCAGCTGCTGACGTCGGGCACGTCGACGTACTTCCCTGTTGACTCGTTTGCCAAGGCAAACAAGTTTCCAGCATCAGCGGCGATATTGACTTTGACCAAACTCGCTGCTTCTTTGGCCGCTTTTTGCCCCCACGCGCCGGTAATCACGTAGTCGCCGGTTTGCTCAGGGGTTGCAATATTCATCGGAATTTGTGCGAAATGCGTGGTTGCGCCGCCCTGCAAAAACAAAACTTTGTAGTTCGACGGAATATTCATTAAATCGCGCAAATCGCGCTCGGCCGCTTCGGCGACGTCAATAAATTTTTTATCCCGGTGACTGATTTCCATCACCGACGCACCTACACCGTGCCAGTCCAGCTGTTCTTCCTGCGCTTGTTTGAGTACAGCTTCCGGCAATGCCGCCGGGCCCGCGCTAAAGTTGTGAATTCGCATGTTTTTGCTCCAAATAAAAACGGGTGTAGGTTTGTTTTGCTAGACAAAACAGGAACCGTGAAAGGTAATACGTCTGGCTAGAGCAACGCATCGGCGCAGCAGCAGGGAATGTCAAGGCTGCGGGTCTTCAGCTAAATTCGGCCCCGGCAGAAAAGAAAACTCAAATCCTGACGCATTAGCACCCGGATCAATTACCTCAAAAATTATCGGTAGGCTAGCATTCGCGGCAATGCCCGCAGCGATCGCGTCGGCGTCGCCTAAATAGCTACGCGGCGCAAAACGGCGCAACGCCACCGCGCGCGATGACTTATCAATAAGCTTTACTTCGACAATCGGATAATTTTGCGCATAGGCGGCTTCGTTGCGCAGGCTGGCGGTAATTAGCAGTGCGCCCTTGGTACGTGGATGCGGCTTGACATCACTGTCCAGCACTTTCAGGCGCGCCAGATCCTCGCGCAGTGGCAAGCGGCATTGCAGTAAGGAGCAGCTAAATTCCAGCACTTTGCGCGAATCATCGTGCGCCAGCAGCGCGCGCCGTTGATAAAAGCCCAATTGGGCGATTAACGCTAGACTCAAAATGCACGCTACCAGCACCCACGGCCAGCGCCGCGGTGCAGCGGCCTCGGGCGCATAGTGGTTGCGCACTTCGGCGCGAAAGCTCAAGCCAGGTGTTGCCCCGGGTAATGTTGTTGGTTGCGCTTTTGGCGGTGTTTTAGTCGAAGGGGCGGCACCTAAATCGTACTGGGCGCGGCCCGAGGCGAGCGGCTTTGACACGGATTTCGTGGCTTCATTGCCGGAGAAGCGCGCTTCACGGCCCAGATCAATCACCTCAACTTTCTTCGCCACGGGTGCTGATTCACCTGGACTAAAACTGACCCAGTCTGCTGAACCGCGCGCAGGCGGCGCACCGGCATTTTTTGGCAGCGGCGTCGAACCCGAAAAAACTGGCTCAATCCGGCCATCAGTAGCTTTAATCGCTTCAGAAATATCAAACTGGCTGATCAGTATGTCTTGATCATCGGCGTGCAGAACCGGCGGCCGCACTGGCCGCATCGCCGGAATGCTCAGCACTGCGGGTACAAGCACTTCCTCACTGCGCGGCAACTCAACCACCGCGCCTTCGGGCAGCTTTTCAGTCAAGCTGGGTAGCGCATTGAACACCGCACCGCAGTGGCCGCAGCGAAATTGGCCGTGGCTGAGCTGCAGCGATTCCGCGACGATTTTATAAATCGTTAGGCAGTCCAGACACTGGGTGTACATAGCTAAATTCTGCGCAGTAAAGCGTTATAAGTCTTGCGGGCGCTAGCAATATTTAACCGCAACAATTTCGACGCAACGCTTGCCGCCTGGGGTTTGAATATCCACGACGTCGCCTTCCTCTTTGCCAATCAACGCGCGCGCAAACGGGCTGGAAATACTGATGCGGTTATCCTTCAGATCCGCTTCCAAATCACCAACGATTTGGTAGTTAATTTCAGCATCGGTGTCTTGATCAATCATTTCCACATGCGCGCCAAAAACGATGCGCTTACCGGCGTTCAGCTTGCTGGCGTCAATAATTTCCGCAATCGATAGCGTACCTTCCAGCTGATTGATGCGCGCTTCATTCATGCCCTGCTGCTCGCGTGCGGCGTGATATTCGGCATTTTCTTTCAAATCACCGTGCGCCCGCGCCTCGGCAATAGCCTCGACGATTTTGGGCCGCAGCGCTTTGAGGGCGGCGAGCTCAACATTGAGCCTAGCGGCGCCAACAACTGTGAGTGGTGAACGTTTCATGGTTTGCTTCCTTGCAATAGTTCAGACGCGTAAGTGGCGCCGTTAGTCAAAAATAGATTTCTCGCGAAGCCGCCAAAAGCCGCAAACTATGAAAAGTATCGCAAGCGCGAGCATCCTGGCTGTTGATGGCAATGTGTGATTGCGAAAACTAGAATATGCTCGCGCTCAATAGCATAGAGAATAGCGCAAGAAAATACGCGCGTGCGTCGCTGTGGCGTCTGTCGGCGTCGAAAATACCTCTGTCATGCGCTTAAACCACCGCCCAACCGGCGTCGATCAAAGCATCCACTGATGCAAATCCTTACTTTCCATGCGCAATTGCGTTAGCCAGCGCTGTTGCGCATGTTGCTGCCAATCGCTCCTGGCATCCAACCAATTTCGATCCTCGAACATCAAAATATTCGGCCACGCCAAGTCACCACAGCGCATACATATCGGCATGTCATTGCGAATCTGGCAACTAACCGCATCAACATCCGGCGAAACCTGCTCAGCACTCCAAACCGTTGAACAAGTCCGGCCCGATTGCGTCGAGCCCTGCTGCCGCAGACTCTTAAGTAGGGTAAAACATTTTTCCCGCAGCTCTAGGCCGATGCTTTGCCAGTTTCCGCAAATGATGCCTCACGAAGTTGCGCGATCAGCTCATCAATGAACACCCGTCGATCCTCGCGACATTTGTCGTGCAATCTATGTTTTCTTTTCTGTTTTGCTCACATCCATCAATTCAGGATAACTTCTCGAATCAGCTCGGTGCCGATACGCGTCCGATAGGCGCTGCGAGCGATCCTTGCCTTGTCCTGTTCCTTTGCACTGCCGATCATCTCTACAGCAACTGCATTCTCTTCGACTCTTCGATCAAAAGCGGCCATGTTTGGGTAAGTGATCATGAAAATTACATTCGGCTCCTCTGGCTTCTTTGGACGTGCGGTAAAAACCTTGTAGTCGATGATTAGAAATTGCTTGTTTGGCTCAAACGCCGACCGGACTTTTGCGCCCGAG
>JAYVAQ010000399.1:0-6388 GCA_043750875.1 Rhodanobacteraceae bacterium | reverse complement strand
GTTACATCGAATGGGTTGCAATCGAAAGCCAAAATTTATCATGGCGATTTGTATTTGAGGTGCATACCGACCAGTTCGGCGACATGGTTTGCTGAGAAGGTGCACGCGGATGGCATGAGCTTTACCAGCGCACTGCTGGTGATCTGGGATGGCGAGAGCCAGGCGCTGTTCGCAACCATCATGTCGTTTTGGTTCGGCGCGCGCGCGTTGGGAAAGGCGCAGCAACGCTTAGTCAGCCCAGAGCGCGGCCAATGAGCGGCGTAAATAATGCAATGAAAACCAGCGCCGTTGGCATCGAGCTGATCAAGCGCTTCGAAGGGTTTTGCGCTGCGGTCTATAACTGCCCAGCAGGCAAACCCACGATTGGCTATGGCCATGTCGTCAAGCCGGGCGAACGATTTGGCACGCTGACAGAGACCCAAGCCACCGACCTGCTTAGAGCGGATGCCGAAATCGCCGCGTACTCGGTCAAACGATTTATCAGTGCGCCGCTAACGCAAAACCAGTTCGACGTGCTCGTCAGCTTTACCTTCAATTTGGGTGGCCGTGCACTGGAGACATCAACGCTACGCAGCCTTATCAACGCAGGACGGTTTGATGCCGTGCCACGCGAACTGAATCGCTGGGTGTTTTCAAAAGGCCAGCGCCTTCCGGGCTTGGTCGCACGTCGGGCGGCAGAAGGGCAACTGTTTACCGCCCCCCGGATTTAGTAAAGCAATTCATATGCTGTTCTTATGCTGGTAGCAAACGGCGCACAAAATCGGTCATGGACTCAACGTGTACACTGCGTCACACTTTTATTTACATTTTTTCAGGTGAGAGAAAAACACGGTTCAACACACGGATATTTGTCAGCATTTTGTGTGAACTGCGTGGAAAGTCTAAAGTTAAACAAAAATAAACAAAATCAGCGCATTGAAAATTTAGTGATACGAAAATTCGGTAGATGGCGTTTACGGCTGTGAGTTAAGAAAAAAGCACTACCACCTAGGGGATTTCATGGTTTTCCGAACAACGCGTTTCCTATTTATTCTCGCAACAGCTCTCAGCGCTTTTGTTCCCTCGGCTTTTTCCCAACCCGCCACACCGCCAGCACCCCACGTCGAAGCTCTTACTACGCACGATCTAAGCTCCGATTCCGTCGGCGCTACACCCGGTGATTTCCGTGTTGACGAAGGCGGAGCGGCCAGCTACACGCTGCCGATTTTGTCGTTGCCTGGCACCGCAGGCCTGTCACCAAGCTTTCACTGGACTACTCTGCACGCGGTTCGGTTGGCGCGCTCGGCACTGGCTTTGTGCTGTCGGGCCAGTCGGCGTTTACGCGCTGCAAAAAGACGTTTGAAGCGGGTGATGGTCTGGCCCAGCATCCCGGTGTCGATTACGCCGACACTAGCAATGTTGCCTTTTGCCTGGACGGCCAACGCATTTTTTCAGTGACGGATTCGTGCCCAAGTTTGCCAGGAATCCCCTCAACGGGCCGTCCGTTTCGCACTGAGCTTGATCCCGCGACGCGCATCTGTGGCTATTCCAATGTCTCTGACGCTGGCGAGACCGATTTTTGGCTGGTGTTTCCCAAAGATGGCACGATGCGTCGCTATGGCTACGCCGGTAGCTCAGCGCTGCGGCCCAACGATGGCAACGGCAACGCGCTGAGTGTTGGCTATGTTTTGCAAGCGCTAGATCGCATTGCGGATGCCACCAGCAACACTGTGGATTTTTCCTACAGCCCCAATGTTTCGACCGGCGAGCTGCTATTGCTGCAAGCCAGCTACACCGGGAAAGTTGCAAACCGTTTGAATATGGCGGCTGGCTATACGCGTCAGCCATTTGCGCGCACTGCAATAGCCTATGACGCTTTGCCGCTGGATTCGCAGCGGGTGGATTATTTTGGCGGCACAAAAATGGCGCTGACTCAGCGCGTAGTCGAAATCAATGTCTATGGCCCTGCCAACAACGGGGCCAGCCCGCTGACCGAAGTCCACGCCCGCCGGTACGCGTTTAGCTACGCGCAAGCCACCACTGGCAGCCGTATGCCGCGTTTGATTTCCGTGCAGGAGTGCGCGCCAGCGCTCGGTTCGGTGGCCGAAGTCTGCTACCCGCCGACGCGTTTTTCTTGGAACAATGCCACTGATAATGATTTCCCCGAAGGCTTCAACGCGCCTGCGTCCTCGGGTAGTTTTTCCGCTCAACTGAGCATCGCTGCGGATGTGCGCACCGCCGATATCAACGGCGATGGTCGACAGGACTTGGT
Organism: Rhodanobacteraceae bacterium; assembly: GCA_043750875.1. GTDB lineage: Bacteria > Pseudomonadota > Gammaproteobacteria > Xanthomonadales > SZUA-5 > JANNYA01. The sequence continues at coordinate 4,137 of JAYVAQ010000399.1, read as the reverse complement.
GTTTTTACGCGACCGCAATTGCGCGATTGCCGGTGTTGATCGGGTATTTGATGCGCAATCGCCGAATCGATTCCAGCTAATGATCGCCACTAGCAATGGCAGCACGCTCAACCCGCCATTGGCGACGGATGTTTTTTTGACGCGCAAACCAACCGATATTATTTTTCCTGCGAATCAAGCGCATCTCGGCCGCCGCTTCACCTACACCCAATGCAACAATAACCAGCCCGGCTTAGTGCGCATTGAAGAACGCCGCCAAGATAACAATAACTTGGTCGGCACGCGCGAAATTTTCTGGTCGCTGATTTGGCATCTGTTTGACATGACCGGCGATGGCCGTGATGACTTGATTACGCAACGCCAGAAAGTCCTTCCGACTGGGCTAGGTTTTGGATTTTTCGTGCATCCGACCACACGTATCTTGCAATCACAGAACTGGATCTTTGATGCCAGCTCAACCGATCTAGGTTTGGATGCGGGTTTTGATCGCGACAGTAATTTTTCTGATTTTACCGGTGATGGCCTTCCCGATTTGATGTTCGGCTCGCCTGCCTCACTCAATGTCGTGGCGCTAGAACGTTTGCCCGCTGGCAGCGCAAGCCCGCTGGCCTATCGCTTTGAGCAAATCACCGTCGCCAATGTAGTGCAAACCCGCTCGCGCACTGTGACCTTGGTTGGCTTTGAAGACAACGCCACCTTTTCTTTCGGCAAGCCGCTTGGCAGCAATAGTGCGCGCCTGGGTGATCTCGACGGGAATGGCGCGCAAGACTTAGTGTTCTTTGCCTCGAACGTGCGTGCCGGTTTTGAGTGCGTTAGTGGCCAATGCGTGGAATGCGGAAATCCCGGGCAAACTGCTTGCGTCAATCCATCCTTTGTCTGCCCAATTTCTGGTGGCGGCACCTGCGATGTGCGCCAGCCCGCGCGCTTCGGGGCCGGCACGCGCTTTTTCTGGAACAGCGCCAGTGAGCAGCTGGCCGCATTGGAAACCGTCGAACGAGGAAGCCTCATCGATATCGTCACCTATTGGGTCACTGGGCGCATGGTCGAAGGCACGGATGGCAATTTCACCATTGCGGCGGATCAATGCTCTGGCGGCGGGAATCCCAATCTGTGCAATAACGATGCAACGCTAGAAAGCACCACGCTGACCGATCTTAACGGCGATTCCTACGCCGATTGGTGGATGCAGCGGCGTCATTCCAGCACCACACAAAACAACCCGGTGGATGATTTTCGCTATCGCCTCAACGCGGGTGGCGGATCTAGCCGCATGCAAGCGGAGGAATCGGCGGGGCTGATTCTCAAGCGCCGCTTTGCCTCCCAAGTGCAGCTGATGGACGTCACCGGTGACAAACGCACCGACATTGTTTATCAGTGTGTACGCGGTAGTTTTATTTCCGGCGAATTCTGCCCGTTCGACGTCACGGCAAGCGATGGCACCTATCCCATGCGCGCCAAGATTTGGAACTCGGGCGGATTTTTTCTAGATCGCCCAGCGGCCACCGGTGCATTGACGACGCTCGGCAATCAAAACCCGGACGAATATCTAGCGCTTGGCATGGATTTGGGCGGCGATGGCGCGCCGGATATTTTGCGTTATCGCGCCAATGCCAGCAGCAGCGGTAATTTTTATCTGATGAATAGCCTGCTCAAATACGGCGGCTCGGATTTTATTGTCAAGTTCAGCAACGGTTTTAATGTCGATCACGTCGTGAGCTATGCGCCCCTGGTCAGTAAATTTACCTACGAGCGTGAATATGATGGGCCACGCAAAAACTTCGGTCGAGGTTCGCCGGTATTTGATGTGTTCAGCCCGCTGTGGGCGGTGCGCGAGGCGTGTTCCAGCTCGCCCGGTATCGCTGTCGTCGCAAACCAAGTTTGCCAAGCCACGGGCAGCGCGCAAAGCTCGGTCATTCGCTACAGCTATCGCGGCGCGCGCGTGCAAACCGGCGGGCGTGGCTTTCTAGGCTTCGCCAGCATTCGCACCGAAGACATCCAAAACATTCTGGTCACCACCACCGACTATCGCCAAGACTACCCCTACATTGGCCGCGCCAGCCGCACGGTCGTTGAAAAGCACAGCGCGATCATTTCCGACCCTACTTGTCTAGCCAACCCGACTGATCCCAGCTGTTATCGCGAACCGCCGGATGATTGTGGCGGCGGCATTTGTCCGATTGCCGACGGCCAGAACGCACGCGCGCTCCTTCAGCGCTTCCCGGAACGCTTCGCTCCGCTGGATGATCCGATCAACTGCCAGTTTGATACGCCGCTGGTGCCAGTCATCACCGACAGCACGAGTTGTTTTACGAGCGAACCGGCCTTTGTGCCTGGGCAACAAAAAGCGGTCGTGGTGTTTAGCAACACCAGTACCGAAAAACGCTATGACTTAGTCACAAGTGCGCAAACGCAGCGCGTTGTAACCGAGATGGTCATGGACACGCAGGGCAATTTGACTTTTCAAAAAGCCACCGTGTATGACTCGAACGATCAGTTCGTCGAGGTAAAAGGTCAGGTTAATTTTTACGGTTGCACCGAAACACCGGTGCAATTGGTGCTACCACCCATGCCTAATCCAGGCTGTGGCACTATGACCAGTCTCAATGCCGAACGCATTCGTTTGGGGCGTTTATCGCTGACCGGCGCGTTCTCGGATCGTGACGGCGACAAGGTTTACCTCAACCGCCGCAGCACTTTTGAGTACGACCCAGTGAGCTTGTTATTAGTGGCGGAAGTCTCCGGGCTTTATGATCCGTCTGAGCCCGAATTCGCCGACCGCGCGCGCCTACATCAGCGCACCGACTACACGCTAGACGGCAACGGCAATCGCACGTTTAGCGTCACCTGTAATGTCACGAACTACGCCAATCGCGCTGCCTGCCTCAACCTTAGCCAATTCCAACAACAGCAATGGCCCGCAACGCCAACGCGATTCCAGCGCTACAGCCGCATGGAATACGACGCTCTCGGCCGCTTTGTGCAAGGCACCAAATCGCCCTATTACAGCACTAGCAACCCGGTGGGTGTGGATGCTTATAACGAACGCAGCGGTGTCAAAAACGACGGCACCTTCAACTTCGTTGGCAGCATCAATCGCAGCATCTATGGCGACTTACTGGGTGCGGTGACTGCGCACGGCGTTTTTGCAGAAAAATTCTACGGCCCGCTCGGGCGCGAATACTTTGGTCGTGCCGCGACCGGCGCGTTTAGCCGCAGCACTTATGCGTGGTGCAGCGATGCCACCAGTACCACTTTGCCGGACGGCTCCGGCGGCATTCCCGCATCAGCGCCGCGTGTTAATTGCCCGTTGGGTGCGCTGTATCGGGTCGAATCGAATAGTTCGGAAAGCAATCAAAACACGCAATTTATTGCGCCGCGCGGCTTTGCCTATTTCGACAAACTTGGACGCAGCATCGCCGCCATTGGCCGCGTATATCAGTCTAATGAAGCCGACCCAACGTCCGTCAGCCGCTGGGCCGCCAGCTATACTAAATATGACTTACTAGGCCGCGTCAAAGCCAAGTCCGAGCCGTATTTTTCGACCAGCCCAATCATCGCGCAAACGTTTTCCGTGCGCGCCGGTGATCCACAAAACGGTATCCCGCCTGCCGAAACCCGCAGCAACTACGATGCACTCAGTCGCGGTACTTCGGTGGAACTGCCAGCGGAAAGTTATAACGGCCTCACGGTCAGCAGCGCCGAATTTGATCGCATGCAGACCAAAACCTTTAATCCCCGCAATAACGATTCCACAATTGATAAAAACGGCCTTGCCGAAGCGAGCAAAACCACCGACGCGAATGAGTTTGCTGTCAATTACGATTATGAATCCTTCGGCAATTTGACCAGCGTCAAGCGCACGCCTGCTGATGGCAGTAACGCGGCGCAATTGGTAAACACCGAGCTTTCCTACGATGTCTTGGGCCGCAAGTCCGCAATGACCGATCCCGATAAAGGCACGCTGACTTACAGCTACAACGCACTCGGCGAACTGCTCACGCAAACTGATGCTAAAGGCCAAACGCAAAGTTTGTTTTATGACGCGTTAGGCCGCCTGATCGAACGCCGCGAGAATCGGAAGTTAACAAATGGCAATTTTCAACCCGAACCCACGGCAAAGTGGACGTATGACGATGC
>JAYVAQ010000398.1:0-5796 GCA_043750875.1 Rhodanobacteraceae bacterium | reverse complement strand
GTAAATCAGGTCGCGATTGGCGAGATTGGCCCCTGTTAGAACCGACGGCATGCGGCCATGCACGGTGTTAAAGCCATGCGAATTGCCGAGAAAATAGTCCGGCGTTTTCGAGCTGCAGCCAATGCCAGAAAGTTTTGCAACGCGGTGTGGCTCGATATGCATCTCCCAACAGGCTTGGATAATCGCCGCAGAAATCGAATCATGGCCGCAACCGGCGCACAGCGTGGATACCTTGCCTTCGTAATCGCGCCGGGTGTATCCGACTTGGTTGCGTTGCAAGCTCGGGTGGTGCAGCGCGGGTTTGGTTAGGTAGGTCATAGATAATTCCCGATTGGCGCGAACACATTTGAGAGTGCGGGCTTGATTGCAATTTGACTATTCCGTGTCGCGTTGAGGCCTAGCATTTGCTTGATAAACGCTGTTCTAGCGCCCATTTTTCGCGCGCCAGAATTGCGGCGGCGATAAAACGCGCGGTAATCGGGGTGCCGTCGAAATGCAGCACGCTCGGCAGTATGGCTGGATCAAAGCCAAATTCCGTGACCAATAAAGATTTCATTTGCGCGTCGCGATTTTGCTCAACCACATAAACGTGTGAATGCTGCGCAACAAATTCGCGCACGGTGTCGGGAAAAGGATAGGCACGCAAACGCAGGCTATCCAGATGCACACCACCGGCCTCTAACTGATCCAGCGCTTCGTGCAAAGCTGGGCTGGTGGAGCCAAAATAGATAACGCCAATCGCGGTTTTTTGCGCCGCCTGGCGCAGCACTGGCTGCGGTACCAGCGCTTTCGCGGTATTAAATTTACGCAATAAGCGCTCGACGTTAGCGACGTAATCCACACCTTTTTCTGAGTAGCGCGCGTAGCTATCGCGGGTTGTGCCTCTAGTAAAGAAGCTCCCTTTAGTCGCGTGCGTGCCAGGGTAGGTTCGATATGGAATGCCATCGCCATCAACATCAACGTAACGGCCAAAATCCCGCCCAGCTTCGAGCTCTTCAGCGCTCATCACTTTGCCGCGATCAAGCTTGCGCGCATCATCCCAAACCAATGGCTTGCACAAGCGCTGATTCATGCCGATATCTAAATCGCTCAGCACAAACACCGGCGTTTGCAGCCGATCTGCCAAGTCCAGCGCCGCAGCTGAGTGCTCAAAACACTCAAACGGATCCTCGGGAAATAGCAGCACATGCTTGGTATCGCCATGCGAGGCGTACGCACAGGCCAGCACGTCCGACTGTTGGGTACGCGTGGGCATGCCGGTGGATGGGCCGCCGCGTTGAATATTGATGATCGTGGCCGGGATTTCTGCGAAATACGCCAGGCCCAAAAACTCATTCATCAAGGAAATGCCAGGGCCGGACGTGGTGGTAAACGCGCGCGCGCCATTCCAAGCGGCACCGACCACCATGCCAATCGAAGCAATTTCGTCCTCGGCTTGCACAATCGCGTAACGGTTCGCACCGCTGATCGGATCCACACGAAATTGTTGGCAATACTTTTGAAAACCCTCCGCTACCGAGGAAGACGGCGTGATCGGGTACCAAGCGCACACGGTAGCGCCTCCGTAAACACAGCCAAGCGCCGAGGCGGCATTGCCTTCGACAAAGATGCGATCACCTACGGCATCTGCGGGCTGCAATCGCAAACGTAGCGGGTACGCCAAATTTTCACGCGCATAGTCGCCGCCGATACTTAGGGCACGGGCATTGGCGCTGAGTAATTTTTCTTTGCCTTTAAAGGCTTCAGCAAACAGCGCTTCAAACACCGCCATCGGAATGCCGAGCAAAACTGCAAGCGCGCCGACATACATAATGTTTTTAAAAAGCTGACGTTGTCGTGGGTCTGAATAAGCCGCGTTACATAACTGCGTCAACGGCACCGCCAACACGTGTACGCCGGGCGGGAACATCTGTGCAGGCATAGCTTTGGTGGAGTCATAAAACAGATAGCCGCCGGGAACCAATTCGCGAACGTCGCTTTCCCAGGTCTGCGGGTTCATAGCGACCAGCAAATCCACCCCGCCGCGCCGGCCCAAATAGCCTTTTTCGGTTACGCGCACTTCGTACCAAGTCGGCAAGCCTTGGATATTGGACGGAAAGATATTGCGCGGACTCACCGGCACGCCCATACGCAAAATCGCTTTCGCAAACAACTCATTGGCGGATGCCGAACCGGAGCCATTAAAGTTGGCAAATTTCACGACGAAATCATTGATCGCGATATCGTCTTCAACGAAATCTGTATTCAAGACACTCCGGTTTTCCGGCTCAGGTACTTGTTGGGTACTGACAATATCACTAGTCACTTGGCGCACCCCGCCTGATTTGCGCCAGAACGACATGCGCCGGCCTGTACCGGGGCAGCTCCCGCGTGCGTCATTTCCAAATAAAACTTCTGCATATCCCAAGCCCCGGTCGGGCAGCGTTCCGCGCATAAACCGCAGTGCAGGCAAACATCTTCATCCTTCACCATCACGCGTTGAGTTTTCAACGGTGCTGATACATACAGCTCCTGCGTCAAATTTAATGCTGGTGCGCTGAGCCGAGTGCGCAAATCTGCCTCATCGCCGTTTTCGGTAAACGTGATGCAATCAGTAGGGCAAATATCGACGCAGGCGTCGCACTCAATACAGGCATCTTTGGCAAATACCGTTTGCGCATCGCAATTCAAGCAGCGACCAGCCTCTTTGATCGCGGTGGCAATATCAAAGCCCAGCTCGACTTCTACTTTGATATTGCTCAGGGCGCGCGCTTGCGGCACCAGTGGCACGGCGTAACGCACGTCACGCACCACTTCATTGTCATAGCTCCACTCGTGGATGCCCATTTTCTGCGACAGCAATTGCGTCATTGGCGCAGGGCGCTGACTGACGTCGCCACCCGTTAACAACAAATCAATCGACACCGCCGCCTCGTGCCCGTGCGCCACCGCCCAAATAATATTTTTCGGGCCAAAGGCGGAATCGCCGCCAAAAAACACCTGTGGCAAGGTCGAGCTGAACGTCGCCGCATCTAAAATCGGCAGGCCATCCGCGCCAAATTCCAAACCTACGTCACGCTCAATCCACGGAAAGGAATTTTCCTGGCCGACCGCGATCAACACCTCATCGCAGTCCAGCACAATTTCTGGCTCGCCGGTCGGGGCTAAGCTGCGTTTGCCATTCGCGTCGAACACTGGCGCTACGCGCTCAAACGCCATGCCGACTAGGCGGCCCTGTTCAAGCACAAAGCGCTTGGGTACATGAAAGTCCAAAATCGGAATGCCCTCATGCTGCGCATCTTCTTTTTCCCACGGGGACGCCTTCATTTCGGCAAAACCCGAACGCACCACTACTTTGACTTCATCACCACCCAAGCGCCGTGCCGAGCGACAGCAGTCCATCGCAGTATTACCGCCGCCCAGCACCAACACGCGTTTGCCTATTTTGCTGATATGCCCGAACGACACCGAGGCCAGCCAGTCAATACCGATGTGAATTTGGCTGGCGGCTTCATCGCGTCCAGGCAAGCGCAAATCGCGGCCGCGCGGCGCACCGCAACCAATAAACACGGCATCAAAACCTTGCGTCAATAGTGCCGCTAAGGAATCAATGCGCTCCCCGTGACGAAACTCAGCGCCCATCGCGAAGGCATAGCCGACTTCTTCGTCAATAACGGATTCTGGAAGGCGAAAGCGCGGGATTTGGGTGCGAATAAAGCCACCGGCTTTCGCCTCACCGTCAAACACCACCACCTCATAGCCCAACGGTGCCAGATCGCGCGCCACGGTTAGGGACGCGGGGCCGGCACCGACACAGGCAACGCGTTTGCCATTGCGCGCTTTTGGCACCGGCAAACGCGCGCGGATATCGTCTTTTAAATCAGCCGCGACGCGCTTTAAGCGGCAAATCGCGACCGGCTCTGGCTTTTCTCCGTTGTTCTCCTCAACACGGCTTCGCCGGCACGCAGGCTCGCACGGGCGGTCACAGGTGCGGCCCAAAATTCCTGGAAACACGTTCGAGTGCCAATTGATTAGATAAGCATCGGAATAGCGCCCTTGTGCGATTAAGCGAATATATTCCGGCACCGGCGTATGCGCTGGACAGGCCCATTGGCAATCGACAACTTTGTGAAAATACTCAGGGCGTGAAATATCAGTAGGCTGTTTAATGAGATTCTCCAAAACCGATGGCGCAGGGCTAAATCAGTTTTAGTTTGCCAGCACTACCAAGTTTGTGCAGCGCCTTGATCGACATTTTTCAGCATTTAGCTAAAACTCGTGAATTGTTCGGCGTACTAAGGTCTATCTGACTTGTTTTGCCAACGAAAACCCAAAATTAAACCCGCCAATGCTATGGGTGTACCGACGACCCAACGCGCAGTCTGGTTGTCCACTTTGGTAAAAACAAGAAAGATGATGCCTGCCGTGATGCAAAGCGAAACAAGCAATCGCCAAGAAAGAAACAAATCAAGTATCCCGCCGAGGAATTCGAGGAGGTCATCCATTAGCAGGCCCCAGCGGCTGGATGGGATTTAAAAATGCGCTCAACTCGTTTTGGATTTCGCATAGAAACGACCCGTATTTTCTAGTGTTGAATTCAACCGACGTACCGCCTGAAGTCTAATACCTAGGTTCGCTAAAACCCTGCGAGAATCCCCGCAAATAAAACCATGCCCAGCCATTGATTCAACTTAAATGCTTGAAAATACGCAGTTTTTTCGCGGCTCAACGCCAGCTTGATTTGTAGTGCCGCTAAACCGGCGCAAATTGCCAAAGCTGCGTAGAACTGCCAATGCAGCTCGGCGCGCGGACCAATCAGCGCAAAGCTTATCAATGCGCAGCTAAGCAAAATGGCTACAGCCGTAATATCTAGCTCGCCAAATAAAATCGCAGTGGACTTTGAACCCGCCAAAATATCGTCGTCGCGATCCACCATTGCGTATAAGGTGTCATAGGCCAACGTCCACAAACAGTTGCCGCAAAACAGCAGCCATGCAACGGCATCAGGCGTTTGCCCAAGCGCGGTATAAGCCATTGGAATGCCCATACTAAAAGCGACGCCCAACACCACTTGCGGGTAGTAAGTGTGGCGTTTGCAGTACGGATAAATGGTCGCAATCACCAACGCCAGAACAGAAAGCCAAATGGTGGTGGCATTAGTCGCCAAAACTAGCGCGAACGCTGCCAGCATCAGCAGCGCAAACAAGATCAACGCCGTGCGCCCACTTAATGCGCCAGAAACCAGCACGCGGTTTTGCGTGCGTTCCACACTGCGATCTAGCCAGCGATCAGCGTAGTCATTGATCACACAACCCGCTGAGCGCGTCAACACCACGCCAAGCACAAAAATTGCGATGATGCCAAGCGGCGGCGTTCCCTTGGCCGCCAGCCAAAGCGCTGCAAGAGTCGGCATCAACAACAGCAAAATACCGACTGGCCGGTCTAAACGCATTAGTTTTAGCGCGCTTACAACGTTGTTTTGGAGGTTGTCGCTAGGTAAAACTGCGGCGTTTCCACGGCGCGCCGATTGACTTTTTACGGCGGCATTGACATCAACAACGCGCCCATCGATAAGCTGATAGTTAGGCTGCGTACTTATTTTTTTGCTGGGATCCGCTTTGTTATTGGTCGGGCTCATAGTCAACCGCGTGCTGTGACGAACGCTTGATCACCAACTTGCTGCCACTGGCGAGCTTGCTCACGAAATGCCATAGCCGAGTCAAAGACGCGGCGCGCGAATTGATCACGGCCGGCCAAATCGTTGCGCACCGTTTCGCTGGCACTTGAAAGCGCGGAAATAACGTCGGTGGGAAGCCG
>JAYVAQ010000397.1:0-2986 GCA_043750875.1 Rhodanobacteraceae bacterium | reverse complement strand
CCAAACGCGCTGCCTGTGGATGGGCCGGAATTCTCGGTGCCGTCACGAAAAAGGGTGTCGCTGTAGTCACTTCTGAGCCATTCGCTATAGGTTCGATCTAGCGGAAACGCCACGCCCGTATCAGTGCCATTGTTCAATACCAGTGTTTTCAGTGGCCCATTATTGGTGTCGGGCGTACTGACATCGTGGCAAGTCCCGCAATAAGCACTGCCTAGAAGTGAACTATCTTGCTGCCAGCCATGCGGCGGATTGATCACTCCGGTTGGGGTACTGTCGGGGTAGCGGTATGGTCCGCGTCGGCACGGGCCACCCGCACTTTGACCATTGATCGTGCAGTTCAGTGAGTCGTCAAACCAAATATTGGCGTTAAAGTTCAGTGTCGGTTGTCCAGCTGGGCCGGTAGGCATTATTCGATGGCAAAACTGGCAGCCGATACCTGAATAGTCGTTACCCTTACCATCGAAGTTGTCGTGATCACCCTCTAACAAGCAGCCGTTGGTGCCATTAACGAAACCGCCGCCGCCATTTTTGCGCACACGCCCACTCAACCACGCGTTCGGCGCATGACAACGAATACAGTAATCGCCAACTCCGGGAACGTCCCGATTTGCGACGTCTACCGCAGCCCAGAACATTGGATCGCGCGCCGCGTTTGCCATCATTGAGCCAGACCAGGTGGGATAGGCCATTTGTGTTGCGTCGTTGGTGCTGCCAGTGTGACAGTTACTACAGGCTTCATTGCCATCAATTGCCGAAAGCAATCCAGGCTGAGTGCCATTTGGCGTAAAGTCGACCGCACCTAAGGAAGATTTTGAATTTGAACCGGCCGTCGAATTTGAACCTCCGGCCAATTTTAACGGGTCTGATTTCCCATCATTTAATGTCAACGGAATCGATAGCGACGCGTTTGCATGCACTGGACGCGATTGCGCTCGGTGCGCACTATGATCAAATGCGCGCGCTTCAAAGCCAACTAAAAGCAGTACACATGCAAAAAACACAAAGCAAGATGGTGAAAAGCTAACTTTTATTATGTTAGCCGTTAAAACGAAAGGGTGGTTTTTAATCATCTTTCAAGCATACTGGCTCGCTGAGTAAATACTCAATATGCCAATAGTGTGCGGCAAAAGTTAAATTTCATTTATTTGTGCGGTTGGGAACTTTGCTGGGTTTTATAAGCTCATGGTTTGTTCTAAAAATATCGTAAACCAGGACGGGCTTAAATCCGTTTTCATATAGCCCAGCTGAATTAAAACTCGTCCAATGCTTAAGTTAGAAAATATAGAGCGATCTTACGGGGTCGGCGGTCAAATTGTGCGGGCGCTTGCAGGCGTAAGCTTTATCGTAGAAGCTGGTGAATTTGCCGCCATCATGGGGCCGTCCGGCTCAGGAAAATCCACTTTACTTAATGTGCTTGGATTGTTGGATCGCCCAAGCGCGGGAAACTATTTTTTAGGGGGCGTTAACGTCGCGAGCCTTGACGACGACATGGCCTCAACCGTGCGCAACCGTGAAATTGGCTTCGTGTTTCAGTCCTTTCATTTGCTCGCGCGCTTGAGCGTGTTGGAAAATACGCTGTTACCGCTGCGCTACTGCGTTGAGCCTAAACCCGATGCGCCAGATCGAGCGCGCCGATTGCTGTGCCGCATGGGCTTGGCAGATCGCTTGAATCATCGCCCAGGCGAACTTTCCGGCGGTCAGCAACAACGTGTCGCTATTTGTCGCGCGCTGCTGATGGCACCAAAACTGCTTCTTGCCGATGAGCCCACAGGCAATTTGGATTCCAAAAGTGCGGCGGACGTGCTTTCGTTATTTGATGAACTCAATCATGAAGGCCAAACGATCGTGCTGGTAACGCACGATGGTGATGTTGCAGCGCGTGCGCACCGGGTGGTGCATTTGCGTGATGGCCGGGTGGAATCCGATCAACGGCGGGCGGTTCATTCGCCGACGCAAACGTCAAGCGATCAATTGGTACGGACAGAACATGTTTGATGATTTCACTGAAAGAACCGTTCGCCCTGAGCCCGTCGAAGGGCAGAGCCGTACAATGCCTAACGAAGCCGCAATACTTTGTGCATCACGAAGCTTGTTGTCACATGCTTCGGCAGGCTCAGCACGAATGGGTTTCTTTGTGGTGCTTACCCTTTTATGCGCGTTATCCGCAGCGCAGCAGCCTGCTGTTCGTCCTTGGATTTTAACCGGCGAAGTGCAAGCAAGTGGCGCGGTACCGATTGTGATGCCGCCATCTAACAGTTCGCCATCGTTGATTCGCTATTTTGTCGCCGAGGGACAAACGGTCAAAATTGGCGATCCCGTATTGCGTATAGACGCCGGCGCACTGGGTTCGATCAGCGATTTACAGGCGCAGATTGATCTGACGCAGGCGCGGGTAGACAAGGAACTTGCGGCGTTAAACGTGGCTGCAGTGAATGCAGAAATTTTGCAATTGGACGCGCGTGCGGCGAGCGAGCGCGCCAAATTGGACGCCGCAGTGCCAAAAATCCATCTGAGCCCACTAGATTTTGACCGCTTTGCCGCAGAAGCGGCGCGCAGCGCGCAAGATTTGACGCAAAAAAGCAAGGTTTTGAGTTCCGCCCGCGCTGCTGTGGCGCGTAAACGCGAAGACGCCGAGCTTGAACTCAGCAAAGCCAAGGTCGAACTTGCTTTTGCGATGGCAGGTATGGAGCGCAGCGAAGTCAAGGCGACCGTCAGTGGCATGGTGACGCACGGTTTTAACGAAGGCCGGGGTGGCGGCCGACGCTATGATGAAGGCGAAAATGCGCAAAGTGGCTCAGTGGTTGGCCAAGTGCTCAATGGTGACCGCACCTTTGTGCGCGCTTACGCATTGGAAGCGGATCGAAATTATCTGCAAGAGAAACAGCAGGTTTCGCTCAGCGTGGATGCTTTACCGAGCTTGTCCATCACCGGCGAAATTCGCTCGATCTCAAATGCGCCAGAAGCGCGCGCTGCTTGGGGCGATGGG
>JAYVAQ010000396.1:0-3428 GCA_043750875.1 Rhodanobacteraceae bacterium | reverse complement strand
AGCCGCCAAAATTTTTATCAGCTTAATTTTAATCGGCTTCAAAGCCGCCACTGCCAAATCGGTCTATAGACACTTCTCGATTCATTGCCGCAACCCCTTCGAATGAACCGGCTGTTCCAAAGTGGTCACTGCCCGGTTCTTGATTCATCGCAACAAGCCCGGGTTCATGGCTTTGCACATTGAAGTTCGAAAAACTAAAAACCGTGACCAGTGCCAAACTGGCACACGCCCCGGTCACCAGCTTGCGCACGTTCCAGTAGCTATTGCTTTGCACATTTGCGGCAGAAACAAAAGCACTTGCAGTTTGCTGCGCGGGGCTGGCAACGCGCAATCCGAGTTTGGCTAACGCCGCGGATTCTGGATTGCTCAATATCGAATGCACCAATTTTGCGCGCTCTTGCGCGCACAGCTGACCGGTGCTCAAGCTCACGATCGCCGCACTCATTGGGCTTGCCTCAAATTTTTCTTTCGCGTTGGTCATCGCGCATACGCCGATAGGATTGACTATGCATCCATGGACGGCAAGTCAATTGATTTTCTCTCAACCTGTAAAAAACGCCGCGAATATGCGGCGCTAATCAGGTGGACTCGACCTATTTTTTACTTTTCGGCTTAGCTTCTTCAAGAATGAAGGTGACTTTCATGGTAACGCGATATTCCACAATTTTATTTTTTTCGACGACTACTTTTTGCTCAGCGACCCACGCACCAGTGATGCCTTTGATCGTTTCACCCGCACGCGCGATGCCGTTTTGAGCTGCGTCTTCGAAGCTTTTGCTAGAACCTGCACTGATTTCGATAATTTTTGCGACCGACATTGACTGCTCCGTAAAGTTATCGCACCCGGCTGGATGCAGGATGAAGTATAGACCTGCGTTGAATCGCATACCCGCCAACATGCTCTGATGAAGCACAAATTTGCAGAAAGACGCGCTACCCTTGTCACATGCCTAGAAAAACCCCAGAAAAATATAAAGCCGCCGCAAATGCCGCGCCGAAAAAAGCCAAACACCTGCACCGCGAAGACGACCCGCGATTAAGCAAGGAGCCGACGCCCGAACCGGCGCGTCGCGGTGCCGGCAAATTGCAATCAAGCTCGACAGATCGAGTGGCTGCCAAAGCGCAATTCGCGCCGCTGCCAACGAAGCCAAGCTTTGCAAAAACGAAGTTCAACGCGGCCAGTTTAGAAGCTAAATCTCGGCCCGCCAAGCAAGCATTTGCCAAGCCTGGCGCTGGGAAATTGGTACAGGCCGACCCTTTCGCCGCCCGCGAAGCCGCAAAGTACGCACAGCCCATTGCCAGCCGCGAATCGATTTTGTCCTATTTGTCTAGCTCCGCCCAAGTTTTGACGATTGAAGCGATCGCGGCAAATTTTAAGCTTTTCAGCGAATCGGATCGCGACGCGCTGGATAAACGCGTCAATGCCATGTTGCGTGACGGCCAGCTTTTACTGAATCGGCGCGGCGGCTTAGCGGTAGCAGAAAAAGCCGATCTAATTCCCGGTACAATTATCGCCAACGCTGACGGCTTCGGTTTTTTACGCCGTGATGACGGTGCAAGTGAAGACATTTTTTTAGCACCCGCGCAGATGAAGCAGGTGTTGCACGGTGATCGCGCCCTGATATCCATTACTGGCGAAGATCGCCGTGGCCGCTCAGAAGGCATGATCGTTAATGTGCTCGAGCGTCGATCACCAAAAATTGTCGGGCGCTATTTGGAAGAGGCGCTGTTTGGTGTCGTGGCACCCGATGATCGGCGTATTCATCAAGACATTCAGATTCCGCGCGGTGCCGAGGGTGGCGCAAAACCTGGTGATGTGGTGGTGGCGGAAATCACCGAGCCACCGACCTCCCATCGCCCGCCTATTGGGCGCATTGTCAAGGTGTTTGGTAGTGATTTAGGACCACAGCACGCGATTGATTTGGCCATTGAAAGCTTTGATCTGCCAAAAGAGTTTCCGCAAGCGGTTGAGGTTGAAACCAGCGCAATTCCTGATTCGGTAGAGCCTTGGCAAATTAAAGATCGCGTCGATATCCGGCATTTGCCGCTAGTCACCATTGATGGCGAAGACGCGCGCGATTTTGACGATGCCGTGTATTGCGAACCGACCAAATCTGGCGGTTTCAAGCTCATCGTCGCCATTGCCGACGTTGCCAGCTACGTTAAAATTGGCAGCGCGCTTGACGTTGAAGCGCTAAACCGCTCGACCAGCGTTTATTTCCCGGCGCGCGTCATTCCGATGTTGCCGGAAAAATTGAGCAACGGCGTGTGCTCGTTAAAGCCTGAAGTTGATCGTTTGTGCTTGGTCTGCGAGATGTTGATTGACGCAGCCGGTGTCACCAAACGCAGCAAATTCTACCCAGCGGTAATGAAGTCGCATCAGCGCTTGACCTACACCCTGGCATGGCACGCGCTGCGGCCGAAATCTGCCGAGGCGCAGGAAAACCAGGAAAGTTCACTGGCGCGCGAACGCGTTGCAAAAGTATTGCCGCAACTGCAACACCTGTATGCGCTGTATCAAGTGCTTGACGCGGCTCGCCACGCGCGCGGCGCGATTGAATTTGAAGGCGTCGAAGTCAAATTTAATTTCGACGAAGCGGGCCTGGTGCACATGGTCGGGCGTTATGAACGCAACGACGCGCACAAACTAATTGAGGAATGCATGATTGCGGCCAACGTCGCGGCGGCTAAATTCATCTCCAAAGCTAAAATTCCGGCGCTGTATCGCAGCCATGCCAGCCCGCCGGAAATGCGCTACGACGATGCGCGCAAATTCCTCGCCGAACTTGGCGTTAGCATGCCGACCTATGACGAGCTCACACCGGCGTTAGTGACGGCAGCGCTGCGCAAAGCACGCACACGCCCAGATCGCGCTTTGATTGAAGCAGTTTTGCTACGCACGCAGAGCTTGGCGGTGTACTCAGCGATCAGTGACGGCCATTTTGGCCTTGCTCTGTCGGCTTATGCGCACTTTACTTCGCCAATTCGACGCTACCCGGATTTGCTGGTGCATCGCGCGATTTACTATGCGTTGAGCGAAGCAGCGCCTGAGAAATATAGCTACAGCCCGGAAAAAATGATCGAGCTGGGCAAAACTTGCTCGATGCGGGAACGGCGCGCCGATGAAGCCAGCCGTGACGTCAACGAGCGGCTTAAATGCGCGTATTTAGAGCGACATATCGGCGAAGATTTTGACGGCATTGTCACCGGCGTAACCAGCTTTGGTGCGTTCGTGGAACTCAACGACAACCGCATCAGCGGCATGGTGCATGTCACGCAAATGCCGAATGATTACTACCATTACGACCAGAGCCGCATGCGCTTGTGGGGCGAACGCTCACGAGCGGGCATTCGCCTAACCGATCAGGTGCGGATTAAAGTGCTGCGTGTCGATGCCATTGAGCGCAAGATTGACTTCAAGCTCATCA
>JAYVAQ010000395.1:0-2567 GCA_043750875.1 Rhodanobacteraceae bacterium | reverse complement strand
CTCTTGCTCGGTGGTTTCGGTATCTTCTACGGTGTCATGAAGCAGCGCCGCACACAGCGTCATAGCGTCGGTAACACCGCCTGCTTCCGCCAAAATGCTGGCCAAGGCTAAAGGGTGATTAATGTAAGGCGACGCAAGCTGATCTTTACGGCGTTGGTCACGATGTTTGTGTGCGGCAAAACTTGCCGCGCGAAGGACTAGAGTGATATCCGACATTACAAAATCCTTTTAGTTAACGTAGCAACCCACTTTAACCGCGCCGCAATTTGCCGACGCTTAAGGCAAAAAAGGCGCGATGCCCATGCACCGCGCCTTCGTTAATTTGATACTGAGTAAATTCAGCCTTCTGGGAAATACGCTGCGGCAAATTTATTCACATCGATATCGATTTTTGCCTTCTGCGCAGCCGACAAACGCAACACCGTGCGGTCCCGCTGTTCTGCGGCCTTTTCGACATCCAGCTTGGCGGCTAATGAATACCAGTAATAGCTTTTAGCGGCATCCTGGGTAACGCCATCGGCGTCACGATACATCACCGCCATGTTGTACATCGAATTGCCATGCCCTGTTTGCGCCGCCATCGTGTATAGGCGAATCGCTTCATTATTATTTTCCGGCATGCCCTCGCCTTCATCATTCATGATCGCAAGGTTGTACATCGCCCCAGCGTGGCCTTGATCGGCGGCAAGACCGTAATACTTCGCCCCAGTTCGGTCGTCGATGGGGCCACCTTCGCCGTTGTCATACATCAATGCCAAATTATATTGGGCGTTGATATGGCCTTTATCAGCGGCAGATTTGTACCAAAAACGTGCGCGCTCGTCGTCCAACTTGACGCCTTCGCCGTTGTCATACATCAACGCCAAATTGTATTGCGAGGACAAATTGCCACCATTTGCCGCCTTCAAGTAAAGCTGAGCGGCTTTGATGTCGTCAACTTTGGTGCCCTCGCCTTCGTCATACATATAAGCCGCGCGCGCGGCAGCATCGATACTGCCTTTTGCCGCTGCTTTTTCGAACCAACTGAGTGCTTCTGGGTCATTGGTTTCACCATCCTTGCCTTCGTCTAGGGAATCCCCGAGTTCAAACATGGCGTTGACGTTTCCTGCTTGGGCATTGGCCCGCAGTTGCGTCAAGGCGGGGCTGCCTGCTGCGAAGCCCAAGCTCGGTGCTGCAAGTGCACAAATCACGGCTAAAGTAAGAATGCGACGCATATTGATACCCTTTAAAGTTCAGTTAGAGAAGCCAGATGATAGCGAAACTTTCAGCTTTGCGAGCCCCTGATTTAAAGGGGCTTGCGGATTTAAGCGGTAAAATAAAGCTGCGAATTGTTTTGCCCAGGCAAAGCATTTAAACGTCAACTTCTGCGATTATTCGCGCCCCAAAACCAAACCTTTAAGCGTCTATGACTGATCTGCACGCGAAAATCCGTGAACTAACGGATTTACTGAATCAATACGGCCACAGCTACCACGTACTGGATGCGCCATTAGTGCCGGACGCCGAATATGATCGACTGTATTTGGCGCTCGTTGAACTAGAAGCGGCCCATCCCGACGCCCGCCAGCCTGATTCACCCACGCAGCGTGTTGGCGCTGCAGCGATGCAGGAGTTTGCACAAGTTACGCACGCGGTGCCAATGCTTAGCCTGGGCAATGCCTTCTCTGAAACCGACGTGTTGGAATTTGATGCGCGGGTACGGGAATTATTGGGCGAGGTGGATGTTGAGTATTCGGTTGAACCAAAGCTTGATGGGTTAGCGATTAACTTACGCTACGAAAGTGGCGTTTTCGTGCAAGCCGCAACCCGGGGTGACGGCGCTACCGGCGAGGACGTTACTCACAATGTGCGCACCATTGCGGTGGTTCCGCTGGCGCTAACCGGCGCAAAAATACCGCCTGTTTTAGAAGTGCGCGGCGAAGTTTTTATGCCGCGCGCGGGTTTTCACGCTTACAACAAACGCATGCGCGAAACCGGCGGCAAAGAATTAGTTAATCCGCGCAATGCGGCGGCGGGCTCAATCCGTCAACTCGACCCAAAAATGGCGGCTTCGCGGCCGCTCGCCTTTTATGCATACGGCTTAGGCGAGCACGCAGCGCCACTCAGCGACACCCATTCAGGCACATTGCAAGCACTGGCAGCGTTGGGCTTACCGATTTATTCGGGTGTGGGCACCGCGACTGGCGCCGACGCACTGCTGGCTTATTTTGCGAAAACCGGCGCCGCGCGCGCAGGTTTGGCGTTTGATATTGATGGCGTGGTCTATAAGGTTAACCGCTTGGATTGGCAGCGTGAGCTCGGCTTTGTATCACGCGCGCCGCGCTGGGCGATTGCGCATAAATATCCGGCCGAAGAAGCACTGACCACCCTGATCGCGATTGATTTGCAAGTCGGCCGCACTGGCTCGATTACGCCGGTCGCGCGCCTGGAACCGGTGTTCGTCGGTGGCGTTACCGTCAGCAATGCCACGCTGCATAATTTCGACGAAATTGCCCGCAAAGATGTGCGCGTGGGCGATACCGTGGTCGTGCGCCGGGCTGGAGATGTGATACCGGAAGTTGCGCGCG
>JAYVAQ010000394.1:0-5807 GCA_043750875.1 Rhodanobacteraceae bacterium | reverse complement strand
GCCGGGGTGGCAACGTTGCCGAGCCAGTTTTGCACTTTCGCGGCCGGTAGCTCGACCGCGCCATAGACAAAGCGTGCGGGGATATTGGCCGCACGCAGCAGCGCAATTAACAGCGCGCTGTGATCGAAAGCATTGCCGCGCCGGTTCAAAAACATCTGTTGCGATGACTGTGCCGCACCATAAATCGGCGCGAACTCAAAATTATTGCGCACGTAGGCCAGGAGTTTGACCGGGTTATTCGCCAGTTCAGCGGCCTTGGCCCGAATCATAGGCGTCAGCTGGATTTCATCTGATTCACCCAAGTCCGCTGGGCCGGGCGGCGCCAGCGTAACGCTGTCCGTGCTGCGCAGGGCGATGCCGGCATTGGCAAAATCTAGGTTCTGGGCACTAGCCCAGCTGCGAATCTGGTTTTCGAATAGTTTCGGCGGCTTCGCGGAAAATTCTGCCGGCAGCTGGGCGCGAATCTGGCGCGGATCGATGGGCTCAAAGCCGGCGCTGGCCTGATTTTTTGCCATAAAGTCGCGCAAATTAAACAGCGCCGTGGACAAATCAGAATTTGCGGACGTCGCTAGCTTGAGCTGCGCGATTAGGCTCTGGAAAGTGCTGAATTTACTGGCAAATTCATTGATTGCAGCCTGCGTCCGGGCGGGCTGAGCGCTGCTGATTTGGGCGCGTGCAAGTGTGCTATCGGCATCACGCAGGCCTTGATCAAAGCGCGTATTGAGGCCATCAAGCGGTGCAGCGGCATCAAGAATTCGCCGTGCTAGGCCGTCCAAACCGCCGCTTGGGCTTAAGCGCTCGGCGGCAAGTGCACTACTGGGGCGTTGTGCACCGGTAGCTTGTAACAAGCGTGTCAGCTCGGCAATGCTTTCGAGCGCGTTGGCGTCGCGTTCTTCGTCCGCCTGCTCGACAAACTGCGTGCTTTTCGCAGTCAAGTCGGCAAACTCTAGTGGCGACGTGGGCGGCGACGCGGGTGGCGTTTCAAGCAGGCCTTTGGGGGCGGGTGCGGGCGCGCCTGCGCTCAGTATTCCGGTACTCGACAGCAACGCATCCGAGGCGCGAAAACTAAAATCACCCGTGCCCGCAGTTAATCCCCTGGCTGATAGCGCGCTTGGCTGCGAGGTTTGCCGCATCGAGCCATATTGCCCCGCCGACGCCGGCTGCAAGGCAGTCAGCCAAAACACCGGCAAGATGATCTGGGCCACGAGGCGCACGACTTTGTCGCGGGTGGGCGTTTTTTCCTGGCTAAGCATTGTGGACATCGTCATTCCCCTTAATTGGCACCGCTAGCAAACGGCGCTGCGCATGCGGCACGGCCCGGAAGGATGGTAAAACTCATGCGATAGCCATCCGGTGGCGCGGCCCCAGGAAAGCTAAACTTGAGCGAGCCTTGCACATTGAGGCCGGCACTGACGCTAAGCCCCGCGCTTAAATTTTCATGGTAATAGCTGCGCGTGGCGTGAAAATAGTTCGCGCCTGCGGGATTCACCAAGCTCGCCGCAACTGGGCTTAAATTGATGCTTGCCACGTCGGCTTGCAAGGTGGCGCTGGAATCATCATCGCTACTCAGGGCGAACTGCACGGCGTTGCCTAGGCTCAAGCGCGGCTGGTTGGCATTGGCAACATAATTCTGTGTCAATACAGTCGTAGAGCCGTCTTTCAGGGCAAAACTGCCGCTGCCGTCAATTAGAATATTCACCTCAAAACCATAGCTTTTGCCATTGACCCAGGTGAAATCGCCACTACTGCTGGCCCCTGGAATGCGCGTATTTGGCCCAATCGCCACTTCAAATTCACCCAGGGTAAGCGAGCCACCGCGCGCTTGTGCGCCGTGCAGCGGGCCGATCGCGCGGAAATTATCCGGGCGCAACAACGCCGCAGGAGCCGTGCCCTGCAGGCAATTGGGCAAACCAGCCGCCCATAGCCGCTGTGTTTGCGCCAACAAACCCGAGTTGGCGCGCTGATCGGTTGCGGTGCTGACGCTGAGGATCCGGCGCAGGGCACCTGCAGCATCCAGCCAATAGTTTAGGGCACTTAATGTTTCCCCAGCCGCCATCCGCAGGGCTGCCTCGGCAATGCTGCCTTCAGCAATGCTGCGCGCGTCCAGCTCAATCGGGCTGAGCACGGGATAGGCCAGCACGCGTTCGCGCAACGCATTCGCCGCCGCTACGCCACCGGTAAGCGTTAGTGGCAGGCTGATTTCGCTAAAGGGCAGCAGCACGCCACCCGCACGCACGCTGGATATGCGGGTGACGAGGGCGACATCCGCACTAGCGGCGGCAGCGGGCAAAACATCAGGCAGCTGCACGCCGACTACAAAGCGCTGCTGCGCTAGGCTCGGCATCGCTAAGCGCCAAGTGATAACTTGGCCGGTTGCGATCGCACCGCTCAGCGTGCCGGTGTTCGGCACGATACGCAGCGCACGGGCACCGGCGGGTAGCGTCGTTTTAATTTCAGCGTTGACTTGTGCACCAAATTGATTGGTGACGAAGGTGCTGACCGGCACGTAATCCGCCGGCACATAATCGGGCGCAATACCGGGCAGTAAATGCAGCTTGGTGCGCTCAAACATTTGTCCAGCCACCGAAGCCGCCGCACTTTGCGCCTGCAAGCTAGCGAAGTAGTCAAAAGCCATCAGCAAAGCTTTGCCCTGCCCCACACTCCGGCTGAAAATCGCCGGGGTGCTGAGCGCGTCATTAAAGCTGGCCAAGATTTGTGCGCCGCTGCCCGGATTGATTAGGTAACGATCATTATTAGCGATGCTGGCTAGCGTGCCAGCGATATAGATACCGCCTGGCAGCAGCACAGAATTCGCGCTACCGATGCTGCGCTCAAAACTTACGCCAGCAATATTCAGCGCGTCATAATTCAGCGCATCGTAACTGCCATCGAGCAGGAGGCTATCACCGCGATAGACGCGCTCATAGAGCTCACCTAATAAACTGGTGCGCTCCTCGTTGCCTTCAAAACCACTGGCAAAAGTCGTGTCCAATGCGCGCAAAACATTGCCACGCAGTTTGCGCGCACCGCCCGCTAGCCAATAGACGTTGTAGCGGCCCGAGCGAAATTCACTGGCAAAATTTTCGGTGCTGCTAACGACGCTGTGCTCAAGCCCTAAGCTGGTCAGATAGCTATCCATAAATTCCTTGCGCGTCTGGGTGCAAGCCGCCTCGTTGGCGTCGGCCTTGCAGGTAATTAGCACCAGCAGTCGAGTTTCGCGCTCAATGTTTTGTGTGCTAGCGAAGCTAATTTGGGGTGTAGTGACGCGCACATCCACCTGCGCTAAATCGCGTTCCGCGCCCGGGGCACCCGCGCGCAATACCGCGACATAGCTGCCCGGCACTGCGCCTAAGCTTTCCCAATCTTGGGTAAAACTTGTACCGATGGCATCCAAGGCGACGTTGCGCGGTGCCTGCCACTGGGCCAGTACACGTTGCGCGGCGACGTCCAAAATAGCCAAGGTGATCGGCACATCGAACAGCGGTGCGTTCCCTAAGTTACGCAAATTCACCTCAAAACGCGCCGTCTCACCAGCTTCAACGTTGGCTGGCGTGGCAAACAAACTGCCCTGCAAACCGGCCAAACTAATGCCGCTGGCACGCACGGCAAAGTTGGTTGTTGCGCTGGCAAGCACGCCGCCCGCAGCCGATTTTAAAGCCTGGTCGACGCGATACACACCGGCGGGTGCGGCACCAATATTGAACTCGAAACTGTAGCTTAGCTGCGCCAATGGATTTAGGCTAAATGCCGGGCGTGCAAAGCTTTGCAGCACGCTACCGTCCGGGCGCTTTACCTCGGTGATGCTGGTTAAACCGTCTAGAATTTGATTACTGGCAAGGTTGCTAGCGACGAGATTCACGACCGCCCGCGCGTTCGCATCGTAGCCCGCTTGGTCGGTACTGACGGCGGTGCTTGCGAGAATGCCGGGGCCAGTTCCAGCGGTGATGGTGAACGCTTGTTGCCAACGCGCCAGTTCAATTTGCTGACTGCTTAGCAAGCGCGCACGCACGGAATAGCTACCTGCGATCGTGTTGGCGGTATTGAAAGGTGGTTGGCGCGTCAACGTCCCGGCGGCATTGATCGAAATGGGCTCGCGCATTAGTTCACGCACAATCTGCTCCTGGGCGTCAAACACCTCAACGACTAGCTCACCCGCAATGGCGGACACGCCCGGATTAGCCAATGCCAAATTGATCGCCACTGAACTTGCTTGCGGATAGCTGGTGGCGTCCAGGCTAAGCGTGCCCTCGACAATATTGTCTACCGTTACTTCCGGGACCGTGATCGGCAGACGCACATCTTGCAGCGGTTGAAAACTATTTTTGAACAGTAAAAAGGCATCTTTAAACACTTTGCGCCGTTCGCCTAAGCGCAGGTTGGTCAGCGTGGCCGCCAGCCGTATGCGCGCACCTAAGGAGCCGACTTCATTAAAGCGCCAAATCAATTCTTTGTCGCCGTTTGCCAATATTTCCTGTGAATTGGGCAATGGCTCAAAGCTATCCAGCGCCAAAGTACCCGGCACGATAATATGCGCCTCTGTTTTGACCGCACCGCAAATAACCGGGACGCGCAAGATGGCGTGGCCAGGAAAATGGTTCCAAAACAGCAAGGTGCTGGTACGGGCGTCAAAAATCACTGTGTCAATGTCACTAAAGTCATTGTTGATGGTTCGACTATTCAAAATTACGCCTACCGTCTTTGACGTACCGTTCCACTGGACAACAAGGTTTTCTTCAAAGCTAAGTAGGGCCGGGTTGATCCGATCCCAAGCACCGGGTACTACGAACAGGTTATTCGCGCAGTCGCCCGCAATATTGGCACCTTCCGATTCAAAATTGGTGTCATCGAATAGCGTCGTCAGCGCACCCGCCAGGGATAATTTTTGCACATCGCCACCACTAAGCTGGATAAAAATATCGTCGCGTGCGTTCGTGGTCAGGGAGAAAGAATTCGCCACCGTCGCCAGTACACTTTTCATGCTGCCATCCGATTTGACGCGCCAAACATTGCTTTGCCCAGCCAGGACAATCAGATCGCCGTTTGAAACACGCGCGATGCTTTGCACCAACCCCTGCAGGTTAGCAACATTACTAATTTGCCCGCTGGCACTGACTTTTTTGACAAAATTACCGCTGCCGACGTAGGCATCACCATTGTCATCAATCGGAATGGCGCCGTGTATCGCCATCGGTAAGGTTGCGATCAGCTCCACCGTGGGCAAACTGCCGCCGTTGAAGGTATAGCGCTGCAATTGATCGGCAAGATTGCTCACCAGTACGCGGCCCTGTGGGTCAACGCCAAAGGCTTTGATGTAGTCGTTTGCAGCCACTGGCAACACCGTAATTGCTGCCGGAATGGGCCTAGCTAAAGCGGCATCGTCCAGGCCCTGAATATCCAATTGCGCCAGCACGCGCGCAACAGGCGCTGCAACACGGCTGCGATCCAGCGAAATATTGGCATCCGCGTGCCCGCCCACGTGCAGTGTGCTAACGAGCGCGCCGGTAGTCGCTGCGGCGCTCGGTTTAAGCTCGACGCGATAATCGCCGCCCTGCGTCGGGCGAAAATTGCCCAGGGTAAGATCGAACGCGGGGCTGGCTGGATTAAGCGTAGGTAGGCTGTGCTGCGACTGGTACACGATCGCACCCGCAGGGATGGGCAGTGGCGGATCAGGCACCGTGATCTGAAAAATCGATGGCGAGCCCGATTGCGTGTACAACAGTTTTTTGGCGTCCACTCCCGCGAATGATTGGACGTTGTTGCCATTGAAATAAGTTGCTAGATCCCAAGGCACACTAAAAATTCCGGCG
>JAYVAQ010000393.1:0-7596 GCA_043750875.1 Rhodanobacteraceae bacterium | reverse complement strand
AGTGGCTACTCTAAATACGTGCCGCACCGCCGAGGCATCGTCGTGTTGATAAAAATATGGCGCTAAACTGAGAGAATTACCACGCATTGTAAGGTAACTACTTAGAACGTCATTGGCCTCGAGGCGCGCGCCTTTGGCCTGGGCAAAGTAGAGCTCAGTGCGGTTGCAAGTCGATAAAATCATCGCGCCGGTCACGCCGGACAGCTCGCGCAAGCCTTGCAACACGGCTTCTTGCTCGGCCACATTCACGGCTAACTGTTCGCGCACCGCCATCGGTGCACTGACATGATTTACCCCGAGTGCAGTTAGGTGCATGTAATTAGGTACATTGTAAAAAGTGCAAAATGTCGCGCATAAGCCGTAGTGTGCGGCGCGCGCTCTGAGTCATCAAGTAGCATTCATTGGTGTAGCGAGCAGTTCAAATTAACCTATAGCTCACCAACACCGACATAAACTGCTTTCCGTTGATATTTTTAGGACGACTCAATGCTTGTGCCACATCGATTAATGCTTGTATCTGCTCTACTTTTTACCTTAGCTAGCCCA
Organism: Rhodanobacteraceae bacterium; assembly: GCA_043750875.1. Classification (GTDB taxonomy): domain Bacteria; phylum Pseudomonadota; class Gammaproteobacteria; order Xanthomonadales; family SZUA-5; genus JANNYA01. Next base: position 7,050 of record JAYVAQ010000393.1, on the reverse strand, counting down.
TGCACTCAGGCTTTGGCAGCTGCAGTAGCTTTGGACAATTCCGGAGTAGACAATGCGGCAAAACCAATCGTTACGCCTGGCACCAAACTTGATGCAGCGTTAGCGGCCGAGTTTGCCGCTGCCGACAAACGCCCGGAAGACGCCGCGCGGCTGTATATCCAAGCTGCGAAAAGCGAAAAGCGTGCGGATTTCGCCGAGCGCGCCGCGCGCTTTGCGCTTTCAGCGCGCAATTTTGGTCTAGCGCAAGAAGCAGCCGAGCTCTGGCTGGAAATTGCGCCTAAGGATCTGAATGCTATGCAGGCGCAAGCATTTGCGCTGATCGTGCAGGGCAAAAAAGATGAGGCATTGGAAAAATTGCGCGCTCTGCTGCTTATGGACAGCCCAGAGTCGGCGGGCTTGGCGCTGAGCTTAGTCGCCGCACCGGATGCCGAAGGCCTAGCGGTGGAATTGCTGCAAGCGCTCAAGTTTGAACCAAAATTATTAGCGCTTCCGATTGAGCGTGGTTTAGTGCCTTTAAGTTTGCGGCTCAAGCAAAACGATTTAGCCCTGGAATTAGCAGCTAGCCATCTAAAAACCGACCCAAACAATCCTAAGGCTTGGTTATGGCAAGGTTTGGCAGAAATCGCGCTAAAACGTGGAGATGACGCGGCAAAAAGTTATGCCAAAGCACTGTCACTTGACCCTGAAAATGTACGTTTGCGTTTGAGCTATGTGCAAGTTTTAAACACGCAAGATCGATTTGATGAAATTGAAAGCGTTTTAAAAGCTGCACCGAACGCCGAAGAAGAAATTTTTCAAGCGCGAGTTGCGCTAATTCTGGCCGATCAAGCGAAGGACGGGCGCGCAATCAAAGCGGCCGCGAAAAAGAAGGCGCTGCTGCGGCTAGCTAAAGAAATTGAACGAACTAAAGGCCTAAACCTAGCAAGTCGGCAAAGTTTGCTCGGCCAAATTTTTGAGCTCACCGAGCAGCGTAAGAAAGCGTTGCAATGGTATCGCGCGGTTAGCAAGGGCGATCTCTGGCCGAATGCGCAAATGCGTATTGCGGTTATTCAGGCCGCCAAAGATTTGAAAGCGGCGCGCAAGACCTTAGATGCGTTGCAAAATTCCGACGCAGCGAGCCAAGCGATTGTGGATGCGTATCTGTTGGAATCAGAGTTGCTTGCCAAGGCCAAGCGTTTGGACGAAGCGCATTCGACCTTGAGTGAGGCAGTTGATCGAATGCCCGACGACACGGCCATCCTGTATGCCCGGGCGATGAATTCGTTCGCACGTAATGACATTGACGCGCTAGAAAGCGACTTGAAACAGGTGATTGAAATTGATCCACAAAATGCCCAGGCGCTTAACGCTTTAGGCTATAGCCTGCTGGATAGAACCGATCGAATCGATGAAGCGACGAATTATATTCAACAGGCTTATTTACTCGAGCCCAAATCCCCCGCGATTATGGACAGCTTAGGCTGGGCATATTTTAAAGGCGGCCGCTACGACCAAGCGATTGTGCAACTGCGCCTCGCTTATGAGGCCGAGCCAGAAGGTGAAATTGCGGCACATTTGATTGAGTCACTTTGGGCACTCGGCGCCGAACCCGAAGCACGCGAAATTTGGCTGGAGGCGTTAAAACTGTTCCCGGATTCAGAACCCTTGAAAAGCACCGTCGAGCGTCTGACCAAGAAAAAACTATGAAGATGTGCGGTTTTAAGATCATGCTGGCCGCTGCTACGATTGCGTTGCTTAGCGCCTGCGGTGCAACACGCCCACGCGTCAATTCTGAAGCTGCAGAAGTGATTCAGAACCAGCGCGACCAAAGTATTGAGTCCCAAGAAAATTTTCACTTGCGCGGCCGAATTGCTATAAAAAATGCGCAGGACGGCGGCAGTGGCCGCTTTGAATGGACGCAAAAAGGCGAGCACATTGAATTTGAGCTAAGCGCCCCGCTCAGCAACCAAACTTGGCGCTTAGAAGGTCAACCCGGTAGCTACACACTGACCGACAGCAAAGGTGCACCAAGGCAAAGTGACGACGCCGGGCAGCTTATCTACGCTGCTTCCGGTTGGACAATACCCATGCAAGAACTACGTTTTTGGGTGCGCGGCGCTCGCGCAATCGCAGTGAACGGTGCTGACGCGAAACTAAGTTTCGACGCAACTGGGCGGCTAAGTGTCTTAAAACAAAATGGCTGGACCGTTAATTACGAACGTTTCGCTGACGCCACCAATAACGCCTTGCCAATTAAGTTACGCGCCTACAAAAATGACGCGCAAGTTAAGGTAATTGTGCAGAGTTGGGAGTAGTTTTTCGCGTTTGGCGATGCGATGGTGCCACAAGCATTGTTTTTAAGCGATTTCACCCAACCGTGACTAATAGCAGTGCCGTGACGATACGCACATGGCCGAACTGTTGCGCTCAGTTCTAATCGCGTTAATTCAGATTAGGAAAATCGCTATGTCGCAACGCTCTTTGCACTATTCCATCCGCGTGCTGTTCGCGTGTTCAATTTTGGCGCTGGCGGCCTGTAAACGCGATGGCGGCGATGAAAAAGCCAAAGGCGAGGATGCGAAGCCAGCGGCTGAGGTCAAAATTCCGGTGGAAGTGGCGCTCGTCAATCGCGAATCCATTAGCTCTAACTTTCAAGGCACCGCAGCGCTTGAGGCTGAAGCCGTGGCGCAAGTGGTGGCGAAAACGGGCGGCGTGATTTTAAAGATCTTAGTCGAGGAGGGCGATCAGGTATCGCGCGGCGCGCTGATGGCGCAGCTGGAAAATGATCGCCAACGCCTTAACTTGGCGCAAGCCAGCGCGAATCTGCGCAAAGTACAAAATGATATGAAGCGCCAAACCGAGCTTTTCAATCGCAAGCTGATTGGCTCAGGCGTGTTCGAGCAGCTCAAGTTTGATTTGGAAACGCAAAAAGCAAGTTACGACATCGCGGTGTTGGAGCTTTCTTACACCGAAATTCGCGCCCCTATTTCGGGCACGCTGAGCCAACGCTTGGTCAAGCTCGGTAATCAAATCAATCTTGGGCAAACCTTATTTCGTATTGACGACTTTGATCCATTGGAAGCACGCGTCGCAGTACCCGAGCGCGATATGCAGGCGATCAAAGCCGGTCAGCCCGTGCAAATGTTGGTTGATGCGATGCCCGGCAAAGTATTCATTGGCACGGTAGGTCGTGTCAGCCCCGTGGTGGATCCAAAAACTGGCACATTCGATGTGATTGCGCAGTTCAAGGACGCCTCGCAAACGCTGCGTTCGGGTATGTTCGGGCGCGTTAATATCGTTACCGCATCCCATAACGACACTTTGGTGGTGCCGCGCGTGGCGTTGTTGACTGAAGATGGCTCTGCTGCGGTCTATATCGTTGCCGGTGGGCGCGTGGCGCGCAAGTCGGTACGTGTTGGTTTCACCGGGGATGGCCGCAGTGAAATTTTGGAGGGGCTAACAGCGGGTGATCAGGTCATCACCTTGGGACAAAATGCGGTACGCGAAGGCAGTTTGGTTGAGGTCGTCAATGCCGCCAAAGCGGTCGAGGCGGCAAAGCCAGTTGCGAAGCCTGAAATTGCCGCAGTGCCGGCGAGCGAACCTGCGACAGCGAAGTAGTCGCCATGAGCCTAATCAAATTTTCCACCGAACGTCGCGTCACCATCGCGATGGTGACGATCGCTTTGGTGCTGTTCGGATTGATCGGCCTGAGCAAGCTCAAAGTGAATTTGTTGCCCGATTTGAGTTATCCGACGCTTACCGTGCGCACCGAATATACTGGTGCGGCGCCGGCAGAAATTGAAACGCTGATTAGTAAGCCGATTGAAGAGGTTATCGGCACGGTCAAAAATGTCGCGCGCGTGCGCTCCATATCGCGCACCGGTCAATCGGATGTGGTGTTGGAGTTCGCTTGGGGCGCGGATATGGACGCCGCTGGTTTGGATGTGCGCGAAAAGCTTGAACTGCTGCAGTTACCATTGCAGGCGAAAAAGCCACTATTACTGCGTTTTAACCCGTCAACTGAGCCGGTTTTGCGTTTGGGTTTAACCAGCACCAGTGACGACCCAATCGTATTGCAGGGTTTGCGCACCTATGCCGAGGACGAGCTGAAAAAACGCTTGGAACCCATTAACGGGGTTGCTACCGCCAAAATTGCCGGCGGTTTGGAAGAACAAATTGAAGTGGCGCTAGATGCAAAAAAGCTCAGCGTGTTAGGCATTGACGCGAACGTGGTGATTAGCAAATTGGGCGCGGAAAACGTCAATTTGGCGGGTGGGCGCTTGGATGAGGCGAATCAACGGTTTTTAGTACGTACCGTCGCGCAATTTGAAAGTACCGAGGCCATGGGCGAACTTGTGGTGGCTACTCGACCGGCTGCAGATGGTCAAAACGTACCCGTGCGCCTCAATGAAATTGCCACGGTCATCAAAGGTAGCAAAGAGCGCGAAGCGATTATTCGAATTGATGGCCGCGAGGCCGTCGAAATCGCCGTCTATAAAGAAGGCGATGCGAACACGGTTGCGGTTGCGGCGGCGGTGCAGGCGGTTTTGCAGCGTATTGACAAGAATTACGATTTAAGCGCGGGCCAAATTGCAGCAAACGCGGCGCGCAGCGCGAGTGAGCCTGGTAAAGCAGAAGAAAGCCGCAGCCAGCTGCCAGAAGGCGCAAAGCTGACCAAGATCGAAGATCAATCGCGTTTTATCAAAAGCTCGATCAATGAAGTCATTGAGGCGGCCGTTTTCGGCGGTATTTTGTCAGTGCTCATTATTTTCCTATTCCTGGGCGATGGCTGGGCCACGGTGGTCATTTCGTTATCCTTGCCGGTGTCGATTATTGCCTCGTTCTTTTTTATGCAGCAGTTTGGCATCACGCTCAACGTCATGAGCTTGGGCGGCATCGCGCTTGCCACTGGCATGGTGGTCGATAACGCGATTGTGGTGCTAGAAAATATCAAACGCTTACGTGATAAGGGTTTGGGCGTAGTGGCTGCAACAGTACAAGGCACCAGCGAAGTCGGAATGGCGATTACCGCCTCCACGCTGACGCACATTGCAGTGTTCTTGCCGCTCGTGTTCGTTCAAGGGATTGCAGGCCAGCTGTTTCGGGATCAAGCGCTGACCGTAACCTTCGCCATGATTATTTCGCTATTCGTTGCGATCACCCTGATTCCTATGCTGGCTTCGCTGGAAGGTGAGTCCGACGGGCGCTTTGCTGATGACCAGGAAGCCGCGCGCACAGAGGTCAAACGCGGTGGAACCAGTCGGTTTTTCGGTGCCATTTTCGCTTTTCTAGTGGCAATTCCACGCACAATTGGACGCGGTATCGCTTGGGTGCTTTCGTTCCCAGCAAAAGTGGTGATGTATTCGTTTTCGGCGCTAGAGCGCTTCTACATTGGTTTGTTGCGCCACTCCCTAAAAAATCCGTTGCCGGTGTTATTGATTGGCGTTGCCAGCTTTGCCAGTGCGCTGTACTTAGTGCCGAAGTTGGGTGTGGAATTAATACCCGAGTTCGCGCAGGGCCGCTTGCAGCTTGATCTTAAACTGCCGCCCGGCACGCCTTTGGCCCAAACCGATGCGCGCATGCAGGCACTGCAAGAAGCGGGCAAAGGTGCCGACAATGTCGATAGTTTGTACGCCACTAGTGGCTCCGGCACACGTTTAGATGCCAGCCCGACCGATTCGGGCGAAAATGTCGCGCGGATGATGATTCAAATGCCGGTGAATACGCCGCGTAGCGCCGAGCCGGTCATTACCGAGCAATTTCGCGCTTTGACTTCGCAAATTCCTGGCGCAGATGCGAAATTTTCCCGGCCACAGCTGTTTTCTTTTGCCACGCCCTTGGAAGTTGAAATCATTGGGGATGACTTGGATGCGTTAAAGATCAGCTCGGACGCTTTTGCAAAAATCATGCGTGCGGATCCGCTGTTTGTTGATGTTAAAAGCTCACTTGAGCAAGGTGCTCCGGAAGTACGGCTATATTTTGATCAAGATAAAGTCGCCGCTTTAGGTTTAAGTACCCGTGAAGTAGCCGATCAAGTGGTGCGGCAAGTGCGCGGCGAAGTCGCTACGCGCTACTCATTGCGCGATCGCAAAATTGACGTGCTGGTGCGGGCTCGAGAACTGGATCGGGACTCTTTAGATGCGGTAAAACGCATCATTATTAACCCGACTAGCCCTAAGCCATCCACATTGGAATCGGTGGCGCGCGTTGAGATTACTGAAGGCCCAGCAGAAATTCGCCGCAACGATCAAGAGCGCGTTGCGGTGATCAGCGCGACTGTGGTCGGTGCCGATTTGGGCGCAGGCGCCGAGCGTGCGCGCCAGTTGCTTGCCAATATGAGTTTGCCTGGCAATATGATTGGCAAAGTCGCCGGGCAAAGCTCAGACATGCAAGCCTCATTCAACTCACTGCTGATCGCGCTGACCTTAGCTATTTTCTTGGTGTATCTGGTGATGGCGTCGCAGTTTGAGTCCTTGTTGCACCCGTTTTTAATCCTGTTTTCGGTGCCGTTGGCATTAGTGGGCGCGGTTTATGCGCTGTATTTAACCCAGACCACATTAAGCGTGATTGTCTTTATCGGTTTGATCATGCTGGTGGGCATTGTGGTGAGTAACGCGATTGTGTTGATTGATCGCGTGAACCAATTGCGGGCGGGCGGCATGCCTAAATATGAGGCCTTGATTCAAGGCGGCCTGACGCGGCTACGTCCAATTGTGATGACCACATTAACTACGTTGGTGGGCTTCTTGCCGATGGCATTAGGCACCGGCGAGGGTGCGGAATTGCGCGCACCGCTCGCGATCACCGTTATTGGCGGGCTTACCTTCTCGACGTTATTGACGCTGATTGTGGTGCCGGTGCTGTATCAGCTCATTGATCGTCGCGCCAGCCTACCAGCGCACATGCTCAAGCATGTGCAAGTTGCGGAGTAAGGCCGTGAAATTAGCCTTTGCTGCATTAATTGCTTGCGCCCCAACGGGGCGACATGTGACAGCCCTGGGTTGTGCCAACCTATTCAGACCAATCCCTGTAAGGGCGATATTGGCTACAAAAGTTAACCCAAATTTCGCC
>JAYVAQ010000392.1:0-5803 GCA_043750875.1 Rhodanobacteraceae bacterium | reverse complement strand
GTTGCGATGCTGCCAGCGCTGTTACAGATCGAAAACCAAAACAAAACTCGATTCGGCAATGAATCGCGCTTGCGCCCACTTTGGATGGATGCGCGCATTGCTTACGCCGCCTCGCTGGGTAAGCCATTGTATCCAGACGCGAACAACAGCCTGCGTGTAACCTACGGCAACGTTATGGGCTATAGCGGACGCGACGCGGTTAGCTACGCACCGTTTACAAACCTTGAAGGCATTGTTGAAAAACACACCGGCAAGGGTGAATTTGACGCGACCCAAAAGCAGCTAGACGCAATCAAAGCAAAGCGCTTTGGCAGTTACGCGGTGAATGGCAGCGTACCAGTCAACTTCCTAAGTGATTTGGATATCACTGGCGGAAATTCCGGCTCGCCCACAATGAATGGCAAAGGCGAATTGGTCGGCTTAGCATTTGATGGCAACTATGAAGCGATCAGCTCCGGATGGGTCTATAACCCGGCATTAACCCGAACCATCCATGTCGATTCACGTTACATGCTTTGGTTAATGCAAGAAGTTGATGGTGCAGATAACCTTTTGAAAGAAATGGTAATCACAAAATAGCTGCACTACAGCTAATTCTATGGGGTCAAAACAGTACGACAAAAATCGTACTGTAATTATTGGCACAAAACGCTTGCGATAGCAGTCAATTGTGCGTATGCTCACACTAAGTTACAGCTTGGAGTGGCTAAACCAGCGCACAATACACACGTAAAAATAAGATACCAATAAAATAAGACACTAATAAGCTTATTGTGTGATTAACGTCCTGGAAAAGGCAACTAATGTTATGAGTGACAAAGTACGTACGGCGCTCGCTGCCGCTGTGGTTCGAGTATTACGCCCGTTAGTTCGCGCGGTGCTGCGCAGTGGCATGTCTTATAAAGCGTTTAACGACCTAGTGAAATGGGTGTACGTTGATATTTCAATGAAAGAATTCACTATTCCCGGGCGCAAAAACTCGAAAAGCCGTGTTGCGGTTTTAACTGGTTTGACCCGCCGCGAAGTGGATCGATTGGTGCGAATGGCAGAACCCAAGGAAGGCACGCCTGAACGCTACAACCGTGCGGCACGCGTGCTCTCTGGGTGGGCGGAAGATCCTAAGTTTCGCGGCAGTGACGACCAGCCCGCAATTCTACTAATTGAAGGCGAATCTGGATTTACCGAACTGGTACGTATGTATTCGGGCAATCAACCCTATCGCGCGGTATTGGATGAATTGGTCCGCGTCGGTTCTGTTGAGCGCGTAGATACCGATCACGTCAAACTGGTTAAGGCCTATTACGAACCCGTTAGCGGCAAGCAGGAGGAAGAAAAGCTCAATATTTTGGGTATCGCAACCGGGGATTTGTTGGAAACCATTGCTTACAACATCCGTAGAAACGATGGGCCAGCGTTTTATCAACAGGAAATTTACGAGCGCGTGCCAGCCAGTAAATTGGAGGAAATGCGCGAAGCGATTCGTCGGCATTGCGACCAATTTGCCGTGAAAACGGATCGCATGCTTTACACACAGCTTGGCATTGATACCAATGCAGCAGGCAGCAGCACAGATCGACGCGCCGGCGTTGGCATTTACTATTTTGAAGCCGATTTAGAAGAGGGCCAATAGGCCCAATACACCAGCAGGAAGCGTAGCAAATGATTAATAAAAACTCTTTTATCCCTCCAACTGCACTGCATGCGCTGGCGTTTTGCCTTGTCTGCCTTGGTGCCTCCACTCAAGCCAGTGCGGCGGTAACAAGTGCTTTTGACGGCAATTGGTACGATCCTGCAACGATTGGACAAGGTTTTATATTCGAGACCTACCCGGACTCAAAAGGTGATCTTTCTCTCGTCGTAATTCACCTTAGCTATGACGCTGATGGGCGGCCAACATTTTTCACCGCTGCAGGTGAGTTGACCGGCCAACCGATGAGTCTGCCATTACTTATGCCGATTGCTGGCCGGCAAATCAGCCCTGGAGTTTTTGAGCCACCACGATTTTTGCCCACCGGCACGCTGGATCTGAGCTTTGATAATTGTAATATCGCAAATGCCACGGTACGTATCGATGCGCCCGGCACCGCACAGGCAACAGGCAAGCAAACGCCAATTTCAAAGGTACGGGTCGGCACAGGGTCCTTCAAACTTCAGCGTTTGGGTGCATCCACACAAGCGAAACGTTGCACGGGCGGAATTTCAGACAATACATTCGTTGGTGACACTGCCGTAGGATTCGAACAATTCATAAACACGCCGAAGTTTGGCGCCCGCGTAGTTTTCGAAAAAAGACCTGACGCAAGTGATTTTCGTTTGGAATTTCGCGATCTACCGGTAGGTTCGTACAGCCTTACGCTGCCAAACAATAGCGTCAATCAATTCAACGCCTTACCTTTTGGAAATAGCACTAAGGCCGAAGTGCATTTTCGCAGCCCAGCGCTTGCTGGCTTTGCAACTCTGTTGAACTTTGAAGTTGCGGGAAAGCGCTTTTTGGTTCAGGGCATAGATCGAAACAACACAGAAATAAATCAAGATTTTGTCCTGACGGAGCAACTTTCGCCTATTGGATTTACCAATGGCTCAGCAAGCGCCGAGCTTTCAGTGAATGAGCGCTTTAATCTGGCGCAAGTACGCGGTCAAGCAACGCGCGCGAGTACAAATTTTATTCTCGATACGCAATTTGATCGCAGTACTAGCTCAGAAGAATTCAAAATCTCGGTAGAAGGGGCGGAGCCGGGAAATTACGACGTATTTATCGATAACGTGCGACGTGCGGCAATAACAATTAAGAACCAACCGGATCTGCGCGCTGCAGGCGAAGTTTATTTTCGCTCGCCGGTCACCGTTGGCAGTTACCCGCTCGATTTTGATCCTCGCGGTGTTTCGCTGGAACTTAGGCGCGCTGGAGTTATAGAGTTCGGCGCCACGCTTCGCCAGTAATAGCTAACTTCATAGTCTAAATCGTAACCAAACCCGCAGGACGTCCTAACAGATAACCCTGCAACTCATCACAGCCCAACGCACACAAGACCTCGCGTTGGGCGGTTGTCTCCACCCCTTCGGCAAGTACCTTTAAATTAAGCGCCTGTCCCATGCGGATCATCGCTTGGACCATCGCCCTGCTCTTCTGATTGACCGCTATTTCTACGACAAAACTGCGATCTATTTTGATTCTATCGATGGGTAAACGCTGCATGTGCGCAAGCGCCGAATAGCCGGTGCCAAAGTCATCAAGTGCCAATCCAATACCCAAATCGCGTAAAGAATTAAGCACCGTAATCAGGCGATCATCCTTACTCGCTGCAACGCTTTCGGTGATTTCTAATTCAAGCCGTTTTGGGTCAAAGCTACTTTCAACCAAAGCACGGCGCACATCTTCCACCAAAGTCATCCGATCCAGCTGCAATGCCGACAAATTGACACAAAGGCGCTGACCCAACGGCAATGCAGCTTGCGCCAGCTTAAGTGCTCGGCGCAGAACATGGTGGCTAAGTTCGTGGATTAACCCAGAGTTTTCCGCAATCGCGACAAATTTTTCAGGGGAAACGTCGCCGAGTTCATGATCGTACCAACGTGCCAACGCTTCAACACCGATTTGCACGCCTGTGCTCGCCAAAATAATCGGTTGAAACAACACATCGATTTCCCCCGCTCGAATTGCGCGCCGCAATCCGCGCTCAAGCGCGACATGTTCACGCGCGCGCAAACTCATCGTTGGCGCAAAAAACGCATACTGATTTCGCCCGCGATCCTTCGCGCGAAACATCGCAGTGTCGGCACTTTGCAACAACTCGACGACTTCGGTGCCATCTTCGGGGGAGATTGCAACGCCCACACTAGCACTGGTTGACGCCTCAGTTTGATCCACTAAAAACGGCTGTGAAACTCGCTCCAAAATCTCACGACAAACCTGCGCCAAGCTAATCAAATCAAGCGGTAAGCCTTCGTGCGCCACCGCGATAAATTCATCCCCACCCACACGCGAGACCATCGAAAATTGCGTCATAGCACGTAGGCGCTCTGCCAATTGAATCAGCATCGAATCCCCAAAAGGGTGACCATGCGAATCGTTGGCGCGCTTGAAATTGTCCAAATCAATATAAAACACTGCGACGGACGCAATCGGACCGGAGCTAAATCCATTGCCAAGCCCTAAACGACGCTCGAGCGAACTAATCAGCAGCCGCCTATTTGGCAACGCGGTGAGCGGATCAAAGAACGCCATATTCTGCAGCTGCGCGTTACTGTGCTGAAGCTCGGCAGTTCTCTCCCGTACGCGCCGTTCAAGCTCTTGATTGCTGCGGGTTAACTCACCTTGGATATCCGCCAGCACCGTTAAGTCACGAATAATGCCAAGCAAATAAGTTTTTCCGGCTATTTTGATTAACGTCTTTTTGGTTTCAATGACGCGGCATTCGCCATCTGGGTTGGTATGTTGCTCCAAATTGACGTTGCTCCCGCCGAATTGCAACACTTCGTCATCTTTTGCCCAAAACACCCGTGCCTCAGCGGCAGGCGAAATATCAAAATCACTTTTGCCAATCAGCCACTGACGTTGTTTACCTACCAGCGCGCAAAACGCCTGGTTAACATAAACCCAACGATGATCAGCGTTTTTAACAAATACTGGGTCAGGAATTTCATCCAAAATCACGCTAAAGGCAGCGCTTTTGGCCGCTCCGTTGGTGTGCTTTTGTTGGGTAACATTCGGCGCATTAGACATCTGTTGAGCATCAGGATTTAGTTCGCGCTGTCAACTGCTTTAATGAGTGCTGCTACTGGCAAAACACGCGCGAATGCACAGCATTTTGCCGCCTTAGGTCGATTGCTAAGCTAACATCGGACATGGATAAATCACTGCCGAACCAACCCTCCAAATCAGACTATTGGTTGCTGCCATTGCTGGCGCTTGGCTGTGTACTAGCGTGGGATACGCAGCTGTTAACGCCACTCAAGATTTTGGTTGTTTTTTTTCATGAGGGCTCGCATGCGCTCGCAACGCTACTCACTGGCGGTAGCGTGCTCGCCATGCACATTGTTGCCAACCAAGGTGGTGAGGTGCAATCCACGGGTGGCTGGCCCATCGTGATAATTTCAGCAGGCTATTTGGGATCTTTATTGTGGGGTGCGCTCATTTTAATTTTAGCGGCGCGCTCAAGTGCGGATCGGTGGATTATGGCGATGCTTGGTGCTGCTATGCTGTTACTAACCGCGTTTTATGTACGCAATCTCTATGGCCTTGGTTTTGGCCTGTTCGGCGGCGTTTGTGCGCTTGCCAGCGCGAAATTTTTAAGCGCGCGTATTAACGATTTAATCCTAAAACTCATTGGTATAGTGACCATGCTCTACGTACCAATGGATATTTTCTCGGACACGCTCGCACGCTCAGAACTGCGCTCGGACGCCCGTATTTTGGCCGAATACTTCGGAGGCACCACCATGTTTTGGGGTGCGCTTTGGCTAGTGGTGTCAGCTATTGTGATTCCGGCCGCGCTGTACATTGGACTAAAGCCGCGCAAAAGCAGCTCTACTTAAGCCTTCGCCGCCAAATCCAAAAGCGCCTGTCCATGCAAACGCTGCACAGTCCAATCATCCTGTGCATGCGCACCAAGCGCACGATAAAATTTCAGCGCGGGTTCGTTCCAATCCAGCACCGCCCATTCAAAGCGGCCGCAGCCCAACACAACAGCCCGTTTGGCGACGCTGGCAATTAATTTCAGCCCAACGCCCAAACCACGCGCCGATTCAGCGACATACAAGTCTTCCAGATAAATTCCTGGGGTCGCTAAGAAGGTGCTGTAAT
>JAYVAQ010000391.1:0-2120 GCA_043750875.1 Rhodanobacteraceae bacterium | reverse complement strand
AGTCGAAGGTGACTCCGCGGGCGGTTCCGCCAAGCAAGGCCGCAACCGTAAAAACCAAGCGATTTTGCCGCTCAAGGGCAAAATTTTGAACGTCGAGCGCGCGCGCTTCGACAAAATCATCAGCAGCCAAGAAGTCGGCACCCTGATCACCGCGTTGGGTTGCGGCATTGGTAACGACGAATTCAACATCGACAAACTGCGCTACCACCGCATTATTATCATGACCGATGCCGACATCGACGGCTCGCACATTCGCACCCTGCTGCTGACGTTTTTTTATCGTCAAATGCCGGAATTGGTGCGTCGTGGCCACATTTACATCGCGCAGCCGCCGTTGTTTAAAGTCACCCAGGGCAAGAACATTATTTATCTGAAAGACGAAGGTGCGCTCGCGGCCTATCTGGTGTCGAACGCCGTCGATGGCGCTGGCCTCGCGCCCGGCGAAGGCGCGCCACCGATCAGCGGCGTCGCGCTCGAAAACCTCATGACGCGCTTCGACGCCGCGACCAAACATCTAGATCGTATGGCGACTCGTTTTGACCGCGGTTTGTTGGAAGCGATGATCGATTTAGCGCCGGTGACTGCGGATACCTTCAGCGATAGAGCCGCGCTGCAACTTTGGGCGCAAAGCTTGGCTAAGCGCCTGGAAAAGGGCTCGCTAGACGCGCCACGCTACGTGATTAACGTGATTGGTGAGGATCTAGAGCATCGCGCGATTTCCTTGACGCGTCGCCACCACGGCCTAAGTTCGATCCAAACGCTGACGTTGCCATTCTTTCAAAGCCCGGATTACCGCCCGATTGGCGATTTGGCGAAAGACTTATTCGGCTTGGTGCAAGCCGGTGCGGTTGCAATGCGCGGCGGTCGTTCCGAGCCCGTCGACAGCTTCAAAACCGCCTTCACGTGGCTGCTAGAACAAGCACAGCGCAACCGCGAAATCGGCCGTTTTAAAGGCTTAGGCGAGATGAATGCCGATCAACTGTGGGACACCACCGTCAACCCAGACACCCGCCGCTTACTGCACGTGCGCATCGAAGACGCGATTGCCGCCGATCAAATGTTTGGCATGCTAATGGGCGAAGAAGTCGAACCCCGCCGCGTGTTTATTGAAGAAAATGCGCTGAAGGTGGCGAATTTGGATGTTTGATTGAGAGCGGGCGTGTTTCGCGCCATCAAAGCAATATTCCTATGCGCAGCACTGCTTCTTTGCGGTACCGCTGTTGCTTCGAATGCAGAACTTTCTGCTCATGAGACAGAGTTTGTTGACGATTTTGATCTTGGCTTCAAGCTTGTGTACGAGGCCCGGATTGAAAGCACTAAGCTTTCGCCTATACCCGCGGAAAAGTTAAACCTCTTATTGAATTTACCCCGAGCGACTGAGCAATTGTTGGAGTCAGCCCTTAAGTCGGCAGAGCGTAAGCGTTACAAAATGAAGGCGCGCAAGAAAGCTATCGCGCTAACAATTTTGGAAGATTTATCGAGCAGTGAGCGCGCGTCCCTTTATTGGTTTCCTTTTATTAGCGCTGAGCTCAGAATGAAAATAGTTCTGAGCAGCTTGGGGAGATTAGGGAAGAGCGGTGAGGCAAATATGCCCAAATTTTTCGACAATGTGGTGAGCGGTTTAGGTACGCCGAAAAAACCAGTGTATTTTCAGCTCATACTTTCTTGCGATGACCGATACGGAATAGAATTATTCGCCAAAAAGCCGGTTTTTGAAGGTAAGAAGAGCATCTACTTTGAGTCCTGTGGCAGTGGATTCCCAGCAGATTATTAAGAGTTTCGGTTTCTACTAAATGCTCGAAAGAAACGCTTGAGCGTTGCGTTTAAAAATGGCAATGGCGCATATTTTGTTGGTTTGAATGAAAGTGAGCCGACGCGAATGACCCCTGATCCTTTGCAGGATGGCGACGATCTAATAATAACAGCAACTTTTCAAAATTTAGGCGCGGCACCCGAATATCGTGCGGTAAATCTAACCGATGCCACTGCCGAAACCGTATTTGAGTTAATGGCAACTTCACTGGGTAGAAAAGTGAAATACGTGGGTGTAAAGCCCAGCCAAATAAGGGCGACGTACTCTTTCGACGCACTTCCGTTGCGGGCGTTAGGCGCGTTCTTGA
>JAYVAQ010000390.1:0-4627 GCA_043750875.1 Rhodanobacteraceae bacterium | reverse complement strand
TTTCAAAGCGTACGGGGAGGTGCTCATTGATTACAAAATTAGAAATTCAAGGAATCGATCCATGTGATTCGATTGTGTGGCTGTCTGCGATCTGCGCACTATGATTGAAACAAATTTTGGCTGCGCGCCGTTTGATCAAATCGCCCATTGGCGAGATCACCTAGGCGTAGAATGGATTGAACTAGCAGTACTCAATAGCGCGCTGCAACAGGTTTTGACGCTCAACGGCTTGCGGCAGCTGAAATTTGTCGAACAAGACAAGCAATTGCTCAGCGATGGCCTAAGTTTCGAGCAGCGCATTGCGGAACGCGGCGAAATTGCGACGCGGTTGGTGAGCCTACACGATTTCTATTCGGCGCTGATGTGGTTGCGCTTTCCAAAAGTTAAGCTTGCGATCAATGCCATTCACTTGCGCGGAATTGCCGAGCACGGCACAAAAGTACGTTCCCGACATCAGCAAGCGGTCACGCATTTGGACGAAGCGGGCGCATGGGTCGTGGCGACGCACGCGGATTTGCTCGAAATGATCGATGCACACGCGTGGCACCGATTGTTTTTTGAAAATCGCGACGCCTGGCAAGCGCACAAGGGCGCTGAGCGTGCTGTGGAAGCGCGGGTATTTGGCCACGCCATATTCGAGTTAATGCATGCGCCGCACAAATTGGTTGCCGCAAAAGTGATTTGGATCTTGACTGAGCAGAGCTACTTTTCGCTTTCAAATTCCGAAAAAGATGCGGCGTTAGACGCGATTGTCGCTCATGCGATAAGTACGGGTGCCGCCAGCGGTGATCCGAAATTGCTCTCAACGTTGCCGTTATCCGGAATTCCCGGCTGGTGGCCAGGTCAGGACGCTGAGTTCTACGCCAGTGCCCCCTGTTTTAGGCCTAGGCCTGAAGGCCGGGTTTACAGTCCGGCGCTGGTTCTTGCCAAATAACTTTCTTATTGCTTTGTTTGCCAAGGCAAACAAATTTCTAGGTCTGCACCGCAACCCGCCATAGGGGTAAATCTGGGAGGCAATTTTCAGCGGGTTCAATGCTGATTTTAGCTACGCCAAAGGACTCGATCACGCTGGCATTGGTGCGCAAATGTTGGCTAGGCTCACTGCAAATAAATTCGCCGCAGCCACCGAGCACCATTGGCAATAAAAGTTGATCAGCCAAGTGCTCGCCGACGACAGCGCCAGAACGCAAATAACGAGCTAAGCCATCGCGCGCCGCTTTTGCCACGTCTTCGGCGCTCAAGCCGCGCGCACCAAACTCGGTAACTTGCTCGCAAACGTTGTCGAAGCGAATGCCCGCGCATAAAACATTGCCTGGGCCAGTATGGTTTGCTTGCGTGCTGCGCAGCGAATTTATGGGAAGGCGATGTTTGGTTTTGCCAGCCGTATAGGCTTCGCGCAACCATGCCAATTCGCGTTCAGCGACGTGATCTGGCACGCCAGCAACAATGGCATGCGCACTGATGCGTGCGCTTCCGTCTCGTTGTAATAAAGACAGCGGCGCGAGCTGTGTACCCGCGACTAATGGCGCCGTTGCCAGAGATACCGAACCGCGCCCAGCAGGATACAAACCTAGCGCCACAATTTCGAACTGCACGTTGGCACCCATTGCGTGCAATTGCGGCAAAAAGCAGTCTTTGAAGAAGTCCGCCGATGGCGCTAAAGGATTGTGCGTACCACCACTTAAAGTGACCTGACATTTTTGCGCCATTTGCAGCATTGCCGGAAGAATGGTTTGCAAAACCAACATAGTCGAACCCGCAGATCCAATCGCAAAGTGATATTCGCCCGGGATAATTTCGCCGGGAACGAAACTAAGTTCGGTGCTGCCGAGTGCCGCGCCAGATGTCACCGCGCCGCACATCGCACGCGCGGCTTCCACGCATACCAAATGTTGACGCATCAAGCCAGGCTTGCGCCGCCCAGCTCGAATGTTTCTGATAAGTATGGGTCGCGATGTCAACATCGACAGGCTTAACGACGAGCGCAAGATTTGCCCGCCGCCTTCACCTTGACCGCCATCTATCTCCAAATAGTTCATATCGCGCCGCTCAATTTAAAATAGTGAACTTGCACGGCCTATGCCAATGTAAAACAGCCAAATTTCACGAATATGTTATCTAATCAGATAAAAATGACGAAAATTAGCGCAGCTATTTGAAGAGTGCCAAGCGCTAGCTTTCCACAGCCGCCGCCGCAAGCAACCATGCTTCTTCGGCAGCCGCTAAATTGCGTTTTGCTTCAGCTTGTTTATTCATGAGCTGCGCTAAGCGATGACGATCCGGAACTGCGTTGTGGCTCGCTTGGTTCAGCTCGTTGTCGCGCTTTTCCAACTCTTTGGTGGCGCGCGCAACATCGTTTTCGCATTTGCTTAAAGTTGCTTGCAAGTTGCTGCGTTCGGCGTGTGCTTTCGTAGGTTTTTCCGCAGCTTTACCGTTGGCTTTGCTGCCGGATTTAGCATCCGCTTTCGCGCCGGCTTTTTCCTTAGATTTTTGCTGACTTAGCCAGGAGGCGTAATCGTCCAAGTCACCGTTGTAGAGCTCAATTTCACCATCGTGGACGCGATAAAATTGATCGCAACTCGCGGATAGCAAAGCGCGATCATGGCTGACTAGCACTACAGCGCCGGGGAAGTCCGAAATCGCCTCAGCCAGAGCTTGGCGCATCGCTAAATCAAGGTGGTTGGTTGGCTCATCAAGCAACAATAAGTTCGGCTTACGCCAGAGCAACAGCGCTAAAGCCAAGCGTGCTTTTTCGCCACCCGACCGTGGCCCGCATGCCGTGGTCGCCATTTCGCCAGAGAACGCGAATTTCCCGAGCCAATCGCGACGAATTTGCTCACCCGTTTCGGGCGCAAGCTCGCGCAAAAGCTCCATCGGCGTCATACGTGGATCTAGATCTTCGACTTGGTGTTGCGCGAAATACCCGATCAGCGTGTCTTTTGCTGTCGTGCGCGTGCCAGCCAGCACTGGCAACACACCGGCAAGCAATTTCATCAGCGTCGATTTACCGGCGCCGTTACGGCCTAGCAAACCAATGCGTTCATTCGGGCCTATTGTGATTTTGGCGTGTTCGAAAATCGGCGTGGTGTAACCGGCAGAAGCATCTGCAAGCGCAAGCAGCGTACCGGGCATGCGCGTGGGCTCTGGCAACGCCAGCTCGAACTCGCGTTCTTCGGCGGGTACTGGGCAGGACTCCAAGCGCTCCAGCATCTTAATGCGGCTTTGCGCTTGACGCGCTTTACTTGCGGTCGCTTTAAAACGGTCGACAAAGCTTTGCAACTGTGCGCGCCTACGATCAACCGCTGCGGCATTAGAAGCCGCTAACACCCGGCGCTCGTGCCGTTGACGCGCAAAACTGGTGTAGTTACCCTGATACAAAGTCGCAGTTTCGCCGTCCAAATGCAGCGTTTGCGTGCACACCGAATCCAGAAACTCGCGATCATGGCTAATGATTAAAAGCGTGCCGGTGTAGCGCTTGAGCCATTCTTCCAGCCACAGCAGCGTATCCAAATCCAAGTGGTTGGTGGGTTCGTCCAGTAGCAACAAATCCGATGGCGCCAAAAGCGCCCGTGCCAGCGCCAAACGCATGCGCCATCCGCCAGAAAAATCATGCACCGGACGTTTCTGATCGGAAAACGGAAATCCTAGGCCATCGAGTAGCTTGGACGCACGCGCTTCCCAGGTGTAGCCGCCCGCGTCTTCGAATTCGTGGGTTAAATGCGCTAATTCGTTGCCGTCATGGGTTTCTGACAATGCCGCCTCGAGCCTGGACAGCTCGGCATCGGCTTGCATGACAAAATTGAGCGCGCTGTCCGGGCTATCTGGTACGGATTGCGCGACTGAGGCCATACGCCAGGACTTCGGATAGTCTAAATCGCCCCGATCTGCCTCTAGTCCATTCAAAAAAACCTGAAACATAGATGACTTGCCGCAGCCATTACGGCCCACAACAGCCATTTTTTGGCCTGGAAACACCGTAAAGTCGGCTTTCGAAAAGAGTAATTTGTCACCGCGTCGCAGTGAAAGGTTGTTCGCACGTATCATGTCGTGGAGAATACGGCCCGCGTTATTGATTTTGAACTTTTCGCCTTTTCCACGGTCAGGGCGCGTTCTGTTGTTTTGTCGTTTTGCTTAAACACCCGCGTAACGCTTGCCGCACCGCGTTCCCACTAAACAGTTTCAACAAAAACCCTATCTATTAAGGAAACACCATGAAGTTAATGAATTTGGCAGTGCTTGCCGCATCGATTGCCTTAAGCACCGGCGCGCTCGCGCAAGCGCCGATGTCGGAAAAAGACAAAGTGTCGTATGCCATTGGTATGAATATGGGCCAAAGCCTGAAGCAAATTCCTGATTTGGGCAGCGAGATTGACCTGACTGTGCTGATGAAGGGTTTGACCGCAGCCGCGAATGGCACGCCAACCTTGCTTACGCAAGAAGCAGCAGGCACCACGCTGCAAGCGTTCTCGCAAAAAATGACAGAGAAAGCAGGCGCTGCTGCGAAAATCGCGGGCGAAAAGAATGCTGCTGAAGGCGCCAAGTTTATGGCTGCCAACAAGGGCAAGCCCGGCATCAAAACCACCGCAAGCGGTATCCAGTATCAAGTGTTGACCCAAGGCAAGGGCGC
>JAYVAQ010000389.1:0-3338 GCA_043750875.1 Rhodanobacteraceae bacterium | reverse complement strand
GATTAGCTGACGTTGCGACATCGCCATTAATTACGTCTGGTGAAAATTCAAAAACTTCCAAGATGTAGTGCCGCAACAGTCGCTGCACACCCCGCAATTCGCAAAAAACAATCGCCTTCTCACTTTTATTTTTGATTTGCATTAGTTGAAGCAAAAGCCAATCAAGCTTTGGCGCATGCTTTCGATAGGTAGCCAAGGATTCAAATGGAGCCGCTTCAGCAGTGAACGTCTTTGGATCGGTGCAAATCATGCGCAATTTTTGCAGTATGCCCAGGTGGTTCGACTTAGGAGCAGTGCCGTCCTCTGGCTCAGCTTTGCTCTGATAAATGCCGAGCACTTGTTTATAAAGACTGTCTTGGCGCGCTGAGATTGTTAAGTTCAAGCAATCTTGAACAATGATTTTGTTCGGTAAGTCTTTGGCAACTTCTGCTTTTGTTCGCCTGAGGATTTGAGCACTTATCAATCCACGCAATTCTTCTACGCGCATTTTTTGCTCGTCACTTTTCGCCTCGATAGGCCTTCGGTAGCGTTGCCCAAACTCATTCAATGCGCCCAATATTCCGGGCTGAACAAAATCAAATAAGCACCACAGGTCAGCAAGCGTGTTTTCCACTGGCGTGCCAGTGCATGCCACTTTAAATCGAACGTTTTGTTTTTTTGCTGCCCGTGTAACCAGGGCATTTGGATTTTTGATTTTTTGTGCTTCGTCGCAAACCATTACCGACCATTGTTCTGCCGCAAAAGAGTACTCAAGGTCGCGCAGGGTTTCGTAAGTCGTCAACACAATGCTCGCGTCACCAATCCATCCAGGGCGTAAAAATTTGACTAGACCATCCTCGAGCAATTGTTTGTCAATGGAGGATTTTGGTACGCGCAAACTTTTTAGTGCTTCACCATAAATCGTTGCTACGGCTAAAGTGCGAACTTTGAAAAATCGTTTAATTTCATCTTGCCAATTTTCTAAAAGCGACACCGGCGCAACAATCAGAACCGGCGCAAGATCAGGGTTTTGCTCAAATGCCCAAGCAATAAACGTCAACAACTGAAGCGTTTTTCCAAGCCCCATGTCATCTGCAAGCACGACCCCACGGCAAGAGCCTGGCGACAGCTTAAAGGCGTTTTGCAGCCAGGCGATGCCCTCGCGTTGATGCGTTTTGAGTGTCACATCCGTGCGAAGCGCTGCGGGTAGTGTCGGTTCCTTTTCATAAGTACTAAGCAACTCGCGCTGTATTTCAGCGTAGTCAATCTTTTCAATATTCGCTTTGATAAGCAGTGATTGCGGCCGGGTTCGCTTATTTCCCGCAACTTCTTCTGTTGCAAAATCGCTTTGAAGCTGTGGCCGCGCAGCGCTGAAGGTTTCCAGCAGGTTTTTTGCCTCAGAAATCGAAATGGGCGTGGGCAGTCCGGGAACTTCGATGGCTGTCTCCCCGTTTCTGATCGCATCCGCAGTTTTCCCAATGATTAATTTTTCTAGTTCAGCCGTTAAGGGCAATACAGAAGCATCATCACTGCCTGCCGCTTGCCACTTAATCATTGGAACCAAGTTCTCAGGGAACCAACCTAGCGATGAATCCCGCTTTGCAATATAGGGCGAGAAAAACGGCTGCGTCATGCCGATGCCCATGACCCGGCTTGAGTAGCGCGACAAGTCATAAACATCAGCAACCGTGATTTGCACGAAGCCTTTGCGTCGCGATTCCAGCGTTGTTCGTAGCGTCTCTAGCTCAAGCCCGGCATTACCTAAGAGCTCGAACTCGTAATCACGCCACGCGCTAATTTGATAGTCTTTTTTTAGCCGCGCGTTCGTTGAATCAATGAATTTTTCAAGTTCTTCGTCATCACTGAAATAGACAACTCTGGAATTTTGTATTGAGCGCGCTTTAGGATTTGGCGATTCAATCAATAGGCCAACTTTGATTGAGTTGCCCATGGCATCGCGCTCTATATGCGCGGTAAAGCGATCAAATACCAAACCCGCAGCAATGCGCGCTTGTTCGAACTGTTCTGGATCAATTGTTGCAATCGCATCCTCGCCTAAGGCCGCAAAAGGATTTGCGACAAATGCTTCGGCGCGCGAACCTGACACACGTCGGCCCGGCATGCGCTTGATTTGTTCTAACACTGACATTACCGCAGGCGTTAACAGCACCTGGATTATTCCGTCTGGTGTCGGAAAATCGAATCGATCAGGAACGCTGGGAAATCGATCAAACTGTGCTAACCATTCCTGCGGGCAACCCGTAAATGTTGGGATAACTTGCACCACCTTGGTGCCGCTGAAGTCAATCTGTTTCAACTCAAGCTGTAGTTTTTCGGGCGTCAATACAACCGAGCGATACAAAAAACCGTCTAGTTGCGCGCCAGCAGCTTTCGCCGCAATACGAATTTTTCCCCACGCACGCCGATTTGCGTTCTCAGTGCGATCATTTTTCGCTCTAGTCCAAAAATTAGTGACACTGTTAAAAACATGCCAACTCGCATCTGGAATTAGGAATGCGTTGCCACTTATGCGAAGAATTGGCCCAGCTATTTGTGTAGCGTCAATCGCAACGCCGTTCTCATCGATCCAACCAATGACAGAAATGCCGAAATTTGCATCGATCAGCGTGCCCACGCTACCCAACGATGGTGCCAGTTTTCGAATCGGTGGAATATGAAGCTCTGCCGCAACCTGTTGGTATTCGGCGTGCCCTAAAATTGAATATAAATCTGACCAATCGGCAGAAAATCCGCCTGCTTGCGAACTAACTAGGCCGTCACTTTCCAACTGCTCTAAAATTCGGAAGGCCGTCGGGCCCAAATGTTTAGCATTCGCATCCTGAGTGAGCACCCAGTTCAAACCACTCTGGGAATACGCCAGCGACAACGCTGGGCTTGTCGATTTGTCAGTGTTACGCCGTTTCAGCCACTCTAGCACTCAGTTTTGCTCCAAATAAAAGGCATTTTTTCGTTCTGACCATTGGAATCCCCACCCAAACAGAACGGAATATTGCTCCATACTCAATTGGGTGCCAGCGTTCGATGTAACCCAAATATGCGCGCCAAACTGGGTTGGACGTTCACATTTGCAGCGCCATTTGCGGCAAAACTCAACTAATGCGCTGTCAGTCATTTTAAGTTTTTGCGCAAACCTATTTTCCCAGCACGAATTGGCACCGTCACGATGCACCAATCTATTGCCACGTCCTTTCAAACCGGCACCCGTACTGGGGGAGCCAACCTCAATTGAAACGCCGCTTAGCGCATAGGGCGATTCACCGTTTAATGCGTGCGAAAAGTAGGCGCTGTTGCCATGCAGGCTAAATTCGACCGCGAACTGGTCACCTATTCTTACAACA
>JAYVAQ010000388.1:0-2006 GCA_043750875.1 Rhodanobacteraceae bacterium | reverse complement strand
GTTGAAAACCCGACAACGACAAACCCGGCGACAGCATCGGCAAACGCGTAAACATCATCCTGCGGCACAACGGTATCCATTAACAGAATGGTATTCGGCGTAAGTCTAAACAATGAGCTAAGGCTAGCGGGCACTCCAAAACTAATATAGATATTTGCCGTTAACGACGAATTGCGCAGCATCAGTATATTGCGCAACGCGTCAGACTGCCCAATGATAGGGTTCTGCAAAAGGGCAGACCCAGCAACGGCAACGGGTGAAACAAATTCAACAATTCGCGCGTATCGATGCGCTTCAAAAACCGATTGTGCCGACTCAGCAGCGCGGGCGCTTTCGCGCACCGTTGCGATACTGGGCACGCGACTAAGCGGGCGCGTACCCCCGGCTGCGCCTGTGTCGATAAAGGGGCGGGGGTTTGAATTCCAAGGGGCAAGCGTGGAAGCTAGATCGACAGGCGGAAACTTAGGCGCGGCCATTTAAAAATCCTTTGTTGAAAGAATGCAAACGCTCAGTTATAGAGGCGGATTTGCAGCCCTTCAAAAAGAATGTCAACAGCATAGGTTTCTGCTGTCGGCGCCCATGATGTGATCGCAACGTTTAGCGACGATTTGCCGGCGATCAAACGCGGATAAAGAAAATCGTGTATTTTGGCATCGTTGCTGCTGTAATTCTCCAAATCGACAGGAGCGCTGGTGAATTGCTCCCCGCTGCCAGAATCGGTTACAAGCATGCGCAAGTGCGGCGCGGTTTTGGTCGAAACGTTTTGCACGACGCCCACGTTAGCCCGGTGCGAAACGCGTAGCAGCAAAAAATCTGCATTTGCTTGAATGCTCAATTGTTGTGACCCGGGAATAGCTGTAGTGATACCCGTAAAACTCATCGGATAACCGTAGGGCACAACAGCTAGCTTCGCGTTGCGGTAAAGCTGAGCCAAATAACTCTGAATTTCTGCGATGCCGAATGACATGATTTAATCCCGTGTTGAATTGAAAAAGGGAGCGCGGCGGCCCCCTCTTAATACCTGCGCCGGCTAGGCTAAAGCGAGTTGATTACTGCGAGGCGCGCTTCAGGAAACCATCAAGATAAATGCCGACCCGGGCATTAAAGCCGGACGAAACAGGGACAGCGGCCGGCCATTTCAGCAAAACCTCGAAGTTGACAGCAGGTTGCAGCGTGATATTCGGCTCGACGTAATAGGGTCGGCCAACGGCCTTCCCCAAAACACCAGCCGTAATGCCCGTAGTCGCCGAAGTCGACGAAAGCGCCGCGCTGATATCGATATGCGCTTTTGGCGGAAACGCCATCAGCGGGGTTTCGCGCAAAAAGTTTTTGCTCAAAACGTTCAATTCCAACATGCCCGATTGATAGAACGAATTGATATCGTTCAGTTGACCAATAAGCGACGCGGTGGAAACGGCGGCAAAAAGCGACAGCGCTGCAATCGTGTAGGTGTTGATGGTTGCAACCGAACCCGGCAGAAACAACACTTCAATCGATTCGATCATAAACTCTTTACCGCTGGGCAGCGTTCCACCCATCTCCATATTTGTGTCAAGCTGCGTTTTGGCCGCGCCGACAGTAGACCCCAGCGCCGACCCGATGCCCTGGCCGACCGGATTGGCAAAGTACGACATCTGCGTAAGCCCGGCGAGCGGGTAGATTTGGAAGTCATACAAACGCTGGCGGATGATTTCCGACGAACCCGGATTTGTGACCCGCGCACTGTCGAAATCGATTTGAGTGGGAGTTGGCATGTTTTCCTAAAAAATTTGTGTTGAAGCAATCATTGGCGGTTTCTATTGCGCCATTGATTATCGATTAACGAAACAGAGAGACGCCTTCACGCGCGCGCGCAGATTCACTCATCGACCGGCCCCCGGCAGCGTTCAGCAGCGGGGATTGGACGTTTGCATTGCCGTTCAGCAACGGAGTGCGCCCGTTTTGATATGCAGCCATCTGCTGTCGATTTGGACCCACGCGTGCTGAACCCTGCGTGATACGGGCCG
>JAYVAQ010000387.1:0-3892 GCA_043750875.1 Rhodanobacteraceae bacterium | reverse complement strand
TGCTACGCTAAGTTTCAGCTTCGCAATTTGGCCGCCTTTGGCGGATTGCTACGCTAATTTCACCAAATCCTACATTGCTGTTTTTAGAGTTATGGCACGATGTTCTCAAAGCCATCTTTAAACACAGCAATGTAGGATTTGGTGAAATTAGCGTAGCAATCCGCCAAAGGCGGACAAATTGCGAAGCTGAAACTTAGCGTAGCAATCCGCCAAAGGCGGACAAATTGCGAAGCTGAAACGACGTTTCTTGAAGGCGACCCTGGCTTAAGCCAGGGTTTTTTTTTCAACTAAAAATCACTACCGAACGACATAGGCAAGAGCTTAATTGCCAGCGTCGCTGGATTGCATGCGACACTGCACCATTCAACACATGAAACGGACTTCCACATGAGCGCGAATCCTTCCCCGACAAACATTTCAGTGATTAACCAAGATGGCGTCGTGACGCTGACCATGGAGCGACAAGCGGTACACAACGCGTTTGATGCCACATTAATTGCGGAAATGACGGCGGCACTGAGTGCGCTGAGCCTAGACCCAAGCTGCCGCCAATTAGTTTTAACCGGGCGCGGCGCTTCGTTTTCTGCGGGTGCGGATCTGAACTGGATGCAGGCGCAGTTGACCGCTAGCGAGGCGGAAAACGAGGCCGACGCGCGTCGTTTAGCGCAACTGATGCGTACACTGGCTTTTTTCCCAAAACCCACGCTGGCACGTGTGAATGGCGCGGCTTTTGGCGGTGGCGTCGGCTTGATAGCGTGTTGCGATATTGCCATTGCGGTGACAGAGGCGCGCTTCGGGCTGACCGAAACCAAATTGGGCTTAGCACCAGCAGTGATTTCACCGTATGTGATTGACGCCATCGGCACCCGCAACGCATTACGCTACTTTCAAACGGCCGAACTATTTGATGCCGCGTGCGCGCAAGCGATGGGCTTGATCCATGAAGTTGTGGCGGCGGATCAATTAGATATCAGCATTACCGTGCAACTTAAGCACCTGCGTCAAGCCGGCCCAAATGCGGTGCGCGCGGCTAAAACGCTGGTACATCGCGTGGCGGGCATGAGCATTGAGGAACAAATGTTTATTGATGAAGAAAATGCAAAGTTGATCGCCAAACTTCGCGTTTCCGCCGAAGGCCAGGAGGGCTTAAGCGCCTTTTTGGGCAAGCGCCGCGCCAATTGGACGGTTTAGGGCCAAACTTTTATGCAGCCGAGTGAAATTAAGGAAAGTAACGGCGCGGAGCTTGTCGCGACGCCGAGTCACTATGACATGCCAAATATCAGCGAGGCGCAAGTCTATAACCACGTGCGTCAGCTGCTGAATGACCATGAAAAAATGCTGGTTGACAGTGAACGAAATCGCGCGTTTTACCAAGCATTAGCGCAGCGCGTAACGCCAGATTCGGTTGTACTTGATATTGGCGCCGGGTTTGGTGTTTGGGCGATTACCGCAGCACGCTTGGGCGCGAAGAAAGTCGTTGCCGTTGAAAGCAATGAATTGCTGATCGGCGTAATCAAAAAAATTGCCCGCGAATGCGGTGTGGCGGATCGAGTGCAGCCTGTTTTTGGCTATTCGACGCAGCTTGCTCTTGAACGCGAATTCGACATCGTGGTCAGTGAAACGATTGGTTTTGATGGCTTTGATGAAGCCATCGTGCAAGTCATGAGTGACGCGCGTGCGCGTTTTCTAAAGCCAGATGGCGTGCTGATTCCAGAAACATTATCGCTACATTGCGCGCCTGCGCATTTCAAACCCAGCACCAATCAAATGCCGACGGGCATGCCGCTTGATTTCCCTTATTTCGAAGCCCTCAATCTGCACGCGCCAGTGCGACAGTTAAAAAAATCTGACGTGCAACTTTTGGGAAAGTCGAAACGATTAATAGAAGCTGATTTATATCAAGCCGCAGAACCATTTGATCTAAAGTGCATGCGCAGGACATGGCAATTTCCACGCGACGGTGCACGCACAAAAAACGCGCTAGCGCCGATGAATGCGATCAATTGTTTTGTGGTTTGGGTTGAATCTCGCTTGAGCGCAGGCGTAGGACTGAGCACGCGCAAAGCCACCAGCTGGACGCCGGTGATTTATCGTTTTGAGAATCAGCAACAAAATATCGATAAAGTTGAATTCAGCCTCGGTTTTACTGACGCGTCCGCCGATTGGAGCGTCGGCGTCACCGGTGAACATGGCTTGGTTTCACGGCTTTACTCAGCCAAAACCGCCGCCAAACAAATATTGCTAGATTTAGCGCAAAGTGGTGAACCAATTTCCTTAGCTGGTAAGGCTTTGGCAAGATTTATCCTTTGAAATAATTCGGTTTCAGTTTCCCAATTGCACTCACTCAAATTTGCTGCACTCACTCAAATTTGCTGAGCTCCGCAGCAGTCAACAACACCCCAGTCGCGCTAGCATCGAAGGCCACCGATTCTAGGCGGCGATCACGCATCCAAATCATGCCGCGAAAGCGCTCGCGGCCATTTGGGCAATAGTCGAAGGTATAAACGCGTCTAAATACGCCTTTTTTGAACTCAAAACGCCGAAACGCCACGGATTGATCCAATAACTGCACGCCGGTTTGTTCGCATGCGTTCTTGGCACCTCTTAACGCTGCCTCTGCCACCATTCTTGAGCTGCGCCAAAATATTAGCGTACCGCCCAACAAAATCATCCAAATTAAGACCCAAGGTGACATCTAGTTTTCCAATTTTTTGAGCGCAATCGCACGCCCTGATGCCTAAAGATAGGGCCAAACTTGGATATTTCAAAGGCCGATTGCACTCGATTTCGTCACTGCGTGCTGCGTGAACAACGGGATTGCTTTGCTGCGCTCGCAACGACGAGGTTCATGCTTGCTCAACAGCCGCGCCAAGACTAAAAATTCGTGATGACAAAATTTGGCTTCACTGGCAACACCTAAATCTAGTGGCCATCGTTACACCTGAACGCAGGTAAAAAATATGGGCACAATTGCAGGCAAATGCGAATCAGTTCCGCTTATTTGCTTGTGAGCGTCAACTTGTATGGCTTAGAGTGCGCGCAGCTTAGCGTTTGCAACAAACTCATCCGATGCACCCAGGCCCACGGGACGCTGCCACAAACGGCAATTGCGACTGGCCCACTAGAGGAAACTATGTTTAAGAGATTTCGCGGTCTATTTTCGACCGATCTTTCGATTGATTTGGGAACAGCGAACACGCTGATCTATGTTCGTGGACAAGGCATCGTACTAAACGAGCCATCCGTAGTAGCGATTCGACAGGATCGCGGCGCCGGTGGTCCGAAATCTGTTGCCGCTGTTGGCACCGATGCCAAACGCATGTTGGGACGTACGCCAGGCAATATTGTAACCGTGCGTCCGCTCAAAGACGGCGTGATCGCCGATTTTACGATGACCGAGGCAATGTTGGAGCACTTTATCCGAAAAGCGCACCCGAATCGCTTTTTGCGCGCCAGCCCGCGCGTGGTGGTTTGTGTGCCCTGTGGTTCTACTCAAGTTGAACGACGTGCGATTAAAGAATCGGCCGAACGCGCCGGTGCGCGTGATGTCAGCCTGATTGAAGAGCCGATGGCGGCAGCGATTGGCGCGGGTATTCCGATTCACGAAGCGCGTGGCTCGATGGTGATTGATATCGGTGGCGGCACCACTGAAGTCGCGGTGCTTTCGCTCAATGGCATTGTTTATTCGCAATCGGTGCGTATCGGTGGCGACAAATTTGACGAGGCAATTGCCAATTACGTTCGCCGCAATCATGGCACACTGATTGGTGAGGCCACCGCTGAGCGTATCAAGCTCGAAATTGGTTGTGCTTATGCGGGTTCGGAAGTGCGTGAAATGCAGGTTTCCGGCCGTAATTTGGCAGAAGGCGTACCGCGCAATTTCACGGTGAAT
>JAYVAQ010000386.1:0-5615 GCA_043750875.1 Rhodanobacteraceae bacterium | reverse complement strand
ACGTGCCGGAACTTGGTGCCGATGGCAAACCTAAACATCTATTGGCGTTTTTGCGTGATGTCAGTCAACTCAAAAGCGCTGAACAAGAGGCGCTCGCTGGCGCGCGCCAGTTAGGGCAAATTCTCGAGACCGCAGAAGAAGGGATTTTGGTTGCTGATGCCAATAACATTATTATTTTTAACAACCCAAAACTAGAGCAAATTTTCGGCTACGCGCCAAATGAGCTATGTGGGAAGCACGAGAGTTTGCTGCAGCTCGAAGATGCAGAAAGGCAGTGGCAGCAACGCTCTCAGGAACGCGCAGCTGGGCTTAGCGAATCATATTCACACCACTTCCGACGCAAAGATGGCTCACTCGTACTTTGCTGGGTGAACGCAAAGCCATTACAAGACGAGCACGGAAAGTTCTCAAGCACGCTGGCAATGCTTACCGATGTCACCGACATTGAACGCTCAGAGCGGGAATTGCGCAAAGGCATCGAATGGCTCGAATTTTCGATGGAGAGCGCACAAATCGCTGGCATGGATTTCGACGTTGAAAGCGGCTTTTCACGCACCACCGTGCTATTTAGAGAGTGGTTTGGCATTCCCGAAGATGGTGAGGGTTCGCCCTTGTTGAATTGGACGGCGCGGGTTTATCACGAAGATCGCGCCCGGATTCAAACGCAAATTCAGTCGATCTTAGACCGGGGCAGCAGCGCCCGCTTGGACTTTCGCTTAGTTGATAGTGCCGGCGAATTGCATTGGCTTTATGCCGTGATTGTGACGGTATGCAATGTCGTGGGTGCAGTCGCACGGGTTGTGTTTACCGTGCTTGATATCACACCCAGACGTAAGTTGGAGGCCGAGCGGGAGGAGTTGCAAAACCAGATAGCGCGTGCTCAGCGGGAAGAAAGTTTGGGCAATTTGGCGGCAGGTTTTGCGCATGATTTGAACAACTTGCTTACTACAGCATTTGGCCACATTGATTTGGCTCGCCTACTGATTCAGGAGTCTGATGCCGACAATAGTCTTCATCACGTTGCTGAATCGCTAACGCAAATGTCCAAGCTCAGCGAGCAGTTGTTGGCATATTCCGGCAAAACTCCGCTCAACTCCAAGTCAATTGATTTCAACGATTTATTGCGAAAAATTCAGTCAATAATGGCGGTTTCGGTCAGTAAAAAAGCGCATTTCACGCTGCATTTAACGCCCGAGCGGCTAGTCTTACATGCAGAAGAATCGCAGCTGCAGCAGGTGGCGTTGAATCTAGTATTGAACGCCTCCGAAGCGTTGGAAGGCCGTAGTGGCGACATCGAGATTGGCTCACTAAAAGTATCGCGCGCATCGC
Organism: Rhodanobacteraceae bacterium; assembly: GCA_043750875.1. GTDB lineage: Bacteria > Pseudomonadota > Gammaproteobacteria > Xanthomonadales > SZUA-5 > JANNYA01. Next base: position 4,286 of record JAYVAQ010000386.1, on the reverse strand, counting down.
TAAGTGCCAGCACACAGTTACAGATTGAAGCTGACGTCGTGCATTTGGCTAAGCTGAGTGTGCGTGACACCGGCGTCGGTATCGCTGAAAACGCTTTAGCGCGATTGTTTGAACCATTTTTCTCCACTAAGGGCCAAGGCCGGGGCCTTGGCATGTCAGTGGTTGCTGGAATTGTGCGCGCGCACCGGGGTGCCATTGAGGTACTGAGCAGCACCGAGTCAGGGACGACTATTTCGGTTTATCTGCCACTCGAATCTGGCGCAAGGGTTACTACGGTTGGTTCGTCAATGCACGTCGTACCCAACGCAGGGCTTGCGAGCCCACAAAAGTTTTCCTCCCATTCTGGCTTGATTTTGGTTGTTGATGACGAGCCCACATTGCGCAACTTGATCTGCAGAACGCTTAGCACCCAAGGCTTTGAAACAATTAGTGCAGCGAATGGTGACGAGGCCCTAGTTTTGATGGCAGCAAGGCCAGAAATTATTTTAGTGTTGCTTGATTTGACGATGCCTCAGCGCGATGGCTTAGAGGTTTACGCAGAAATATTGGCCTTTTATCCCAAGCTCGCCGTGATGCTAATGAGCGGCTATAACGAGCAGTCTGTCGCCTCGCGCCTAGGCCCAGACGCGCCGGTGCCCGCGTTTTTGCATAAACCATTTCGCAGCACCGAGTTACTATCAATGGTTCGGAAAACATTAGCAGGAAGCTAGTAAAATATGCGTGCCGCACTTGCGGAAATTAATCTAGCTGCGGTGCGCCATAATTTGGCACTTGTACAGGCAAAAGCGCCTGGAAGTCGTATTTTAGCGATTGTCAAAGCCGATGGTTACGGCCATGGCCTGGAGGCGATTGCGCATACACTCGCACGCGCGCCGAACCCGGCGGATGCATTCGGCGTGGCGAGTATCGACGACGCAGTGCGATTGCGTGCCAGTGGCATTACTGGGCGCATCGTGTTGCTCAGCGGCTTTGACGAAATTTCTGATCTAGTCGCGATCCAGGAACTTGGGCTTGACTGCGTTATTCATCACGACAGTCAAATTTCGATGTTGGAAAGCGCGCCCCGTGTGATCGCCGCTAAGCAAATTCGAACCTGGTTAAAGTTGGATTCGGGTATGCGCAGATTAGGTTTTTTTGCCGATCAGTTTGCGCCCGCATTACAGCGTTTACGCGCGCTCACCTTGATCGATGCCGAAATTACCTTGATGAGTCACTTTGCCCATGCAGACGCTATTGGGCGCAAAGAGACGGATTCAGAGTGTGCCGCCCGCTTGCAAACGGAAACTCAAATTAATTTTTTTGATCAAGTTATCGCCGCACCTTCTACAGGCGCGTTCAAAGATTCTGATCCGCAGTCATTGGCCAATTCTGGGGCGATTTTATCAGCACCGCTAAGCCATAGGCAGTGGCTACGCCCTGGCGGTATTTTGTATGGCTTATCAACGCATGACAAACTCACCGGCAATGAGCTAGGTTTTCAACCGGCGATGCGGCTGAGCACTCGACTGGTTTCAGTGAAGACAATCCAGTCGGGCGATGCTGTTGGCTATGGCGGCAGCTTTATTGCGCCCTGCCAAATGCGCATCGGGATTGCCGCTATCGGCTATGGTGATGGCTATCCTCGTCATGTTCCAACGGGCACGCCGGTTCGGGTTGCCGGGCAACTCACGCAAATCGTAGGGCGGGTTTCAATGGATTTGCTGAGCGTGGATTTGAGTAGTTTGCCGCAGGTCGATGTGGGCGCTGAGGTAATGCTCTGGGGCGAGGAATTGCCAGCTGAAATGATCGCACGCGCAGCAGAAACGATCAGTTACGAATTGACCTGCGGCGTCACAAAGCGTGTGCGCTTTAACTATTTGCCAGACGTGTAAAGCGCCGGTAACAGCCCGATGAATGCGCGCTGTCACCCCCTTTGTTAGGGGCTATTACGGCGCAAAAATTGAACCTGCATTCAGGCAGCTAGCTCAAGATTGATCCTGCATCTTGCGCTCAACCCTCACGAAGGAGGAATTTCATGCGTACCCCTGGTTCGATAAATTCAGTAAATTTTTTAGGTCAAAGCTTAAGCACGTTAGCTCTGGCTGTAACTCTCGCGTTGGTGGGCGTAGCATCATCGTCCGACGCTGGTGCGGCGCAATACCAAACTGCCCAAACCCAGGTGCGGACAAATTCGCAACAGCGCTACATCAGCCGCACAACCCGACGGGTAGCAATTCCAGTACGAGATCAACGTGTCTATTCCGCGCCGCGAGGCGCAACTTTGTTGCGCAGTCGCTATTGGGACCCGCGTACCCGTTGGATGGTGGATCCGCGCACGCACTCGAGTTATTCGGTGCTCAGCAATGGCGAAGTCTGGTTTTTAGAACCGTCAAGTGGCTGGGCGTACACTGTGGATCGGTATGGCCGTGTTTATGGTGCCGATCCGCGTCGCAACTCCATTTATGCCTTTAGCAGCTTGAATAATTGGCGCGGTGACCTGTTTTATTTCTTTGATTTTTTCTCACCGTACGATGGCTATTACACCGTGCGCGACTACGACTGGTTTTATTCCAGCTACTACGGCCGCCGCAGTGCGCTATTTGACTATGGCTACGCGTACAACTCGATGTGGAATGATTTCGACGATTTCTGGGGTTCGAGCCGATTCAGTCGATCGATCAATTTTCGTTATTACGACCCACAATTTATTCGCTACGGGTCAGGCTGGAACAGCAACTATTACCGCAGCGGATTGCCAGCGGTCTATATCGCGCCGTGCTATTCCTATACCGTGGTCAACAACATCGTGGTCGTGAATAATAACTATTACACGAACAACAATATTGTTAATACCGGCGGACGTGGCTTACCCAGCGCACAACAAGCAGCCGTGCAACTTTCGCAGCAAGTTGCTGCACCAGCGGTATTTGCAGGCAATGAAATCAGCTCGCAGCAAATTGCGAATGCCGGAATTGCTGCACCCGTCGAAACGGTAAAGGAAGTGCCTGTGCAGGAAATGGTGCCAGTAGCAGCCGCCAATGAGCCGATATTTGAGGTGCCGGGCTTAGTTCAGCCTGCGCCTGGCGAGGCAATTTTGCCGGTCGAACCTGTTGCCCAGCAGCCCGCCGAAGCAATTGCGCCGGTTGAGCCTATTGCTCAGCCAGTAGCCGACAGTACCGGCGAAAAAAACCCTGGGTTCTCTGAGCCTGTGTCCGAACAAGGGCGCATTGAGCCTGTACAACCGGTGGAATCCATACAACCCGTTGACCCAATCGTCACTGACAATGAGGGGCAAAAGGAAGCGCAGCCAACGTACGGCGAGCCCGTAGTCCAGGAACAAGAGATACAGCCTGCGTATCAAGAGCCTACCTACGAAAATCTGAAGGAAGAGCAGCCAAGCTACCAGGAACCTGCTGTTCAAGAGCCGAGCTACGAACAACCTGCGTATCAGGAGCAGGCGCGCGAAGAACCTGTTTATGAAAGCCCAATGGAAGAGCAACAGAGCTATGAGGCGCCTGTAGAACAAAGTTACGAGCAACCTAGCTACGAAGAGCAGAAAGAACAGAGCTACGAGCAACCTGCTTATGAAGCGCCACAAGAGCAAAGTTACGAGCAACCTGCTTATGAAGCGCCGCAGGAACAACCTCGAGAAGAGTCAAAACCTCAAGGCATGTAGCCTGATATAGCGCATTAAAATCCTGCAAACCCTGCGAGTAATCGCGGGGTTTGCTGTTTTTTGGCCTGCGCCATAGGTACACTGCGCAACCCTGCCCCAGAATTGACGAGTCTATGAGCGACGTAAATGCCAACCTGCGCTATCTCAAATCACATGAATGGGCCAGGCTTGAGTCTGATGGCACGGTGACGGTAGGAATTTCTGAGCATGCTGCGGAAGCATTGGGCGAGTTAGTTTTCGTCGAGCTACCCGCCGTAGGTAAAATTTTATCGGCTGGATCTGCGGCTGCGGTGGTAGAAAGCGTCAAAGCAGCGAGCGACGTCTACACGCCGGTCACGGGCACCGTGATTGCAGTGAATTTAATCTTGGGTGACGCGCCGGAAACCATCAATTCTGATTGCTATGGAAGCGGTTGGATGTTCAAGCTTCAGCCTGAAGCCGCTGATCCCTTGGCCGGGTTATTGGACGCTACAACCTACGCTGCAGCGATCAGTTAAGCGGTTTAGATTCATAAAATTCGCGCCAAAACTTTCTGTTGTTGATTTGCTAATTCGCTAGCCGCACGACGTCAAGCCAAGTAAGATTACGATTAACAACCCCATTTCGATACTGAACCGTACAAGGATTTTTG
>JAYVAQ010000385.1:0-18382 GCA_043750875.1 Rhodanobacteraceae bacterium | reverse complement strand
TGGTTCAATATTAAGTCGGCCTATAAACTCTGCGTCTTGCAGCAGCGTAGAAGCGTGAAGTTCTTCCCACTGTGGGGTTCGGCTGTGCAACATCAAGGTGCCGATCTCTTGTCGGGAAGCCTTGCGGGTTGTGCCGCCAGATCGAATGAAGGCTTCGTCAAGCCCTTTGCCGCGCAGATGCACCGGTTTCACTGCGGACTCTGGTACGTGTACTAGCAGTAATCGAATGGATTCGAATTCCTCAACCGCATGGTCCAGTGCCACAGGCGGCTCAAGTCCAGATCGGCCTAGATTGGCCAAATGGTTCATCGTTGCCTCAATTTCGTCTTCACTCACACTGATCGGCATGCCGGTGGAATCCACGCCGAAAACTAGGTAACCCCCGCCGGGCTGGTTGGAAAATGCCGACAGATGCTCAGTGACGCGCTTTTTGTCAGGCGACAGGGCCGCTTTCCAGTCCAACTCGTTCAATTCATGTTTGGGAGTTTGTAGGCTAGCCCGCAAGAACTCCAGAGGCCTTAGTTGTCCAGGTTTTCATTCGGACTTTTTCCACTCAAATAAGAACTCTTTTAATATCATTGACTTAGATGAAGCGGACGTCAGCGACTCAAATAAGATTCCCGTTAATTTACCTGCGCTGGGACAAGGGCAATGGCTACTCATGCGTCGGTTTCCTCAGCCTCAAGATCGTCGAACGCGACTGGAACGTCAGGTTCAGAACCCGCATCGTCGCCCAGCTCCGGCAACCCAGCCGCCACTGCGCGCACATCCAACTTGCCAGTCACAATATCGCTAGTTAGGCGTGTGCGGTATTCCTGCATGAGTGCTATTTCGCGTTCGGTGCGGGTGATGGCGGTGGTGATGAGGCTGCACTCAGCGCGGACGTGCTCGACGATGGCCCCTTGCTCATCCACCGGCGGCAACACCAACTGGAAATTCTTGATTTGATCGACGTTCACATGTGGAGCAGTTGAACCAATTTTTCGGATGCTGGAGCGGCCGCTAGCTGGCAGTTTGGAAGATTCGATGGCTTGGATGGTCTCTGAGCGGTTCATTGTTCGGGAATCAACGGGCGGTGGCTACGTAACTAATCTTGGTGCCATCGCAGCGGCGCGCAAGCTAGCTGATTTTCCCGACCTCAGTCGAAAAGCTGTGCGGGTGATCGTTTATGACGGGCTAAACAAGGCCAAGACCAAGCAAGAGCGGGAGGGTACAAAAGGCTACGCAATTAGCTTCCAAGGTCTGATCGATTTCATCATGGCATTGCTGCCGCAGAGCGAGGTCATTGAGCACGCCCTGCGAAAGAAACGGACGGTTTACCCTGAGGTTGCACTGCGCGAAATCGTTGCGAACGCGCTTATACATCAGGATTTCTCGATAACCGGAGCCGGGCCATTGATTGAAATTTACGACGACCGAATCGAGGTATCCAACCCAGGTGGGCTACTGCCTTCCAAGCAGCTAAATAGGCTCATTGGAACTCAACCGGAATCCCGCAACGAAAAGTTGGCGCGCGCTTTCCGGCGCTACCGAATTTGTGAGGAACGTGGCTCGGGCTTGCTAAAGGCTGGATTAGAAATCGAGCTTTACGGACTTCCGCCTATTGAATTCACCAGCGGCCTGAACCATTTCAAAGTCTCCCTGCATTCGCCACGCAAGTTCGCAAAAATGTCAGCACATGAAAGGCTGCAGGCCTGTTACCAGCACTCGGTTCTTAAGTATTTTTCGGGCAGCGCAATGACGAACACGACCCTACGAGAGTGACTGAAGATGCCAGAAAAGCAACGCTCGATGGTTTCGGTTTTAATTCAAGAAGCCGTTGAGCGCCAACTGGTGAGGCCCGCCGACCCGGCGAACAAATCTCGGAAGTTTGCAGAGTACGTGCCTTTTTGGGCATAAGGAATAATAGCTATGACCACCAACACCAGCGAAAAAGGCCTAGAAAGCCTGATCATGCGCCATCTCACCGGCAATACCGGCTTGGCTGCGGATTTGATTGATGGCGTAGCGGTGCCGTCCGCGGGCTACAACGGCAGCGGTTGGTTCGCGGGCAGCGCGTTAGCGTATGACCGCGAATTTGCCGTCGATGTCACCCAGCTGTTTGCGTTTTTGCAAGCCGCGCAACCACTGGAATGGGCCAAGTTAGGCATCGGCGACGCGCAAGATTCTCAAGGCATGGCGCGGCAGAAATTCTTGGCGCGTTTGCAGGGTGAAATCACCCGACGCGGCGTGATTGATGTGCTGCGCACCGGCATTAAATACGGCGCGCTGAGCTTTGATTTGTTCTACGGCACGCCATCGCTGGAAAACGCCAAAGCGGTGCAGCGGCATGCACAGAACCGCTTTAGCATCACCCGCCAGCTGTATTTCAGCCGCGAAAATAAGCGTTCGTTGGATTTGTGCGCCTTTATCAATGGCTTGCCGGTGATCACGTTCGAACTGAAAAACAGCCTGACCAAGCAAACGGTTGGGGACGCCATCGAGCAATACAAACGCGACCGGGACCCGCGCGAACCGCTGTTTCAGTTCGGCCGCTGCATCGTGCATTTTGCTGTGGATGATCATGAAGTGCAGATGTGCACCGCACTCAAAGGCAAAGGTGGCAGCGCGAAAGATTCTTGGTTTCTGCCGTTTAATCAGGGCTGGAACGATGGCGCCGGAAACCCACCGAACCCAAACGGAATCAAGACCGATTACCTGTGGAAACAGATCCTGGCACCTGCGCGCTTAACCGATATTTTGGAGAATTACGCCCAGGTCGTGGAGGAAATCAATCCAAAAACTGGTAAGAAAAAAGAAGTGCAAATCTTCCCCCGCTTCCACCAACTAGAGGTGGTACGGATGCTGTTGGCCGATGTCGCCCAGCACGGCGCGGGCAAACGCTATTTGATCCAACACAGCGCAGGCAGTGGCAAATCAAACTCCATCGCTTGGCTGGCACATCAATTAATCAGCCTGAGTAAAAATGGCAAAACGGTCTTTGATTCCGTGATCGTCATTACCGACCGCCGCATACTGGACAAGCAAATCCGCGAAACGATCAAAGGCTTCGCCCAAGTTGGCAGCATTATTGGTGCAGTCAAAGAAGGCGCAGGCAGCTCCAAAACTGAGCAATTGACCAAGTACCTTGAGGATGGCAAGAAGCTAATCATCTCGACCGTGCAAACCTTTCCGCACGTGTTGGACAGCATCGGCGATGCGCATCGCGGCGGCAAGTTCGCGATTATTATCGACGAAGCGCATTCCAGCCAAAGCGGCAAGACGGCATCAGCGGTCAGCATGGCGGTGGCGGATAGCGAAGACCAAATCAACGACGCCATCGAAGAACGTATCAAGAAAAAGCGCCTCGCCAAGAATGCCAGCTACTTCGCTTTTACCGCCACGCCAAAGCATAAGACGTTAGAAATGTTCGGCGTGCCTTACGGCGAAGGCGGCGAGGTGAAGCACCGGCCCTTTCACGGCTACAGCATGAAGCAGGCCATTCAAGAGGGCTTTATCCTGGATGTACTGAAAAGCTACACGCCAGTGGCCAGCTATTACCGCCTTGCCAAAACCGTGGAAGGGGACCCGCATTACGATGTGAAAAAGGCACGCAAGAAGCTGCGCGTCTATGTTGAAAGCCACAGTAAGGCGATCCGCGATAAAGCTGAAATTATGGTGGATCATTTTCTTGAACAAGTCATCGGCCAGCATAAAATCGGTGGTCAAGCACGCGCGATGGTGGTAACCGGCAGCATCCAGCGTGCGATTGAATATTTTTACGCGTTCAACACTTACTTGAAGGAAATCAATAGCCTGTATCGGCCTATCGTCGCGTTTTCCGGCGAGCCAGAGTACAAAGGCGAGCCTGTCAGCGAAGCGAAACTCAATGGCTTTTCAAGCAACGACATCAGCACGATGATTCAACAGGACCCGTATCGTTTTCTGATCTGCGCCGATAAATTCCAGACCGGCTACGACGAGCCGCTGCTGCACACGATGTATGTGGACAAGGCGTTGAACGGCATCAAAGCGGTGCAGACGCTATCGCGTTTAAACCGCGCACACCCAAAAAAGCACGACGTTTTCGTACTTGATTTTCAAAACGACACAAAGCTTATTGAGGAATCTTTCGCCGACTACTACCGCACCACAATTCTTAGCAAAGAAACCGACCCAAACAAATTGCACACGCTGAAAAGTGATTTGGATAAGTATCAGGTTTATTCACCGGAGCAAATTGATACATTGGTGGCGCTATATTTGAGCGGCGCTGACCGCGAAAAGCTTGACCCGATTCTGGATGCGTGTAGGGCGGTATATGTCAACGAATTGGATGAAGACGGTCAAGTAGATTTCAAAGGCAAGGCAAAAGCCTTTACTCGCAGCTATGACTTCCTTGCCACGATTCTGCCCTACGGCGTGCAAGACTGGGAAAAGCTTTCGATTCTGCTCAATTTTCTGATCGACAAACTGCCCGCGCCGATTGAGCAAGACTTAGCCAAAGGCATTTTAGATGCCATCGACATGGACAGCTACCGCGCCGAGAAAAAAGCGACGATGGCGCTTGCTCTACCGGATGTGGACGCCGAGATTGAGCCTGCGCCAACCACCGGCGGTGGCCGCAAGTCTGAGCCCGAACTGGATCGGCTATCGAATATTGTCCACGAGTTCAATCAACGTTACGCCAGCGGCTACACCGACCCAGAACGCACCCTTGCCCGTATCAAAGGCGAGATTCCTCAAAAAGTGCTCGAGGACACCGCCTTTCAAAACGCCAAGCAGAATTCAGACCGGCAAAACGCCAAAATTGAACACGATAAAGCGCTTAAGCGAGTACTGACCGCAATGTTCAAAGACGACGCCCAGCTATTCAAGCAATTCCAAGATAACGAATCGTTCCGAGCTTGGCTTACTGACACGGTTTTTAAAGCGACTTACGAGCAGCGGTAAAAAATTTAGTACATTCCTCTGGTTGCTGTGTAGCGCTTATGACAAACGCTCAGCCGCCGCCAAAATCGCGTCCACGGTGATGCCAAACTGCGCGTACAGGGCTTTGTCCGGCGCGCTGGCACCAAAGCTGTGCATGCCGATCACAGCGCCGTCAAAACCTACGTACTTCCACCAGTAATCGACGCTTGCCGCTTCTACGGCAATGCGTTTACGGCAAGTGCCGGGCAAAACCGAGTCACGATATGCACTGTCTTGCCCATCAAAACGGGCAGTGCAGGGCATCGAAACGACGCGCGTGGCAACTCCGGTCGCATTGAGTTTCGCCGCCGCTTGTACTGCTAAATCCAGCTCAGAACCGGTAGCGATTAAAATTAAGTCTGGCTGGCCCGATGCGTTCAAGGCGTCGGTCAAAATATAGCCACCGCGTTCAATATTTTCGATGGTTGTGTTGTTGCGCGGCTGATGCGCAAGATTTTGCCTTGAAAATACCAACGCGCTTGGGCCTTTGCGTGCGACGGCTAATTTCCAGGCGACCGCCGATTCAACCGCATCACAAGGACGCCAAACGTCCAAATTCGGCATCAAACGTAGGCTGGCAAGGTGTTCAACCGGTTGGTGCGTGGGGCCGTCTTCACCTAAGCCGATCGAATCATGCGTGTAAACGTGAATATTGCGAATACCCATTAGCGCGCTTAGCCGCACCGCGTTGCGCGCGTAATCGGAAAACACTAGGAACGTCGCGGTGTAGGGAATCAACCCACCATGTAGGCTTATGCCGTTAGCAATCGCAGTCATGGCGAATTCGCGTACGCCGTAATAAACGTAATTGCCGCCTGCCGCCGAGTTGGCATCGACGCTGGCTTTCACAATGGTGTAGTTTGAGTGCGCCAAATCGGCAGAACCGCCGAGCAGCTCCGGCAAGGCGGGCACGATCGCGTCCAGCACCATTTGACTGGCCTTACGACTGGCGATACTTACGCCGTCGCTGGCAAATTTGGTGATTAAATTATTGATCGCATCACTGTAACCATCAGGCAGATCGCCACGCATCACGCGGCTAAATTCGGCTGCAAGTTCAGGAAAAGCGGCTTGATACTGCGCAAATTTTGAGTTCCAGGCATTTTGTGCACTTTGACCGCGCGCCTTAGCGTCCCACGCGTCATAGATATCAGCCGGAATCTCAAACGCGCCGTAGTTCCAGCCCAGTTGGCTTTTGGCGAGTAACACTTCGTCTTTACCCAGTGGCGCGCCGTGGCTACCTTCAGTGCCCGCTTTATTGGGCGAACCAAAGCCGATAACGGTTTTCAGACAAATCAACGTGGGCTTGTCGCTTTTCGTGCTTTGTGCGATGGCGGCTTTGATCGCCGCGCTATCGTGGCCGTTAACCGCGTCAATCACGTTCCAGCCGTAGCTGCGAAAGCGCATCGGAGTGTCGTCGGTGAACCAGCCGCCGACTTTGCCATCGATGGAAATGCCGTTGTCGTCGTATAGCGCGACTAATTTGTTCAAGCCCAACGTGCCCGCCAGCGAGCAGGCTTCATGGCTAATACCTTCCATCAAACAGCCGTCGCCTAAAAACACCCACGTCTTGTGATCGACAATGGCGTGATCAGGGCGGTTAAAACGCTTGCCCAATACCTTTTCAGCAAGTGCAAAACCTACCGCGTTCGCCAGGCCTTGACCAAGCGGGCCGGTAGTGGTTTCTACGCCTGGGGTTTCAAAGACTTCCGGGTGCCCCGGCGTTTTGCTGTGCAGTTGCCGAAAATGCTTCAATTCTTCTAGCGGCAGGTTGTAGCCGGAAAGATGCAAAAGTGCGTACTGCAGCATCGAGCCGTGGCCATTGCTCAATACAAATCGATCCCGATCCACCCAGTTGGGATCGCTCGGATTGTGTTTATAGAAGTCATTCCAAAGTACTTCGGCGATATCCGCCATTCCCATGGGCATTCCAGGGTGCCCGGAGTTCGCTTGTTGCACGGCATCCATGGCCAGCGCACGCACGGCGTTGGCTAAATCTAGTCGGGTTCGCATGGCAGATACTCGGCGTATTTTGAAAAAGAAGCGAATTATGCCAGCGGGGACAGTGAAGTCGAGCCTAGATTGGTGTGGGTTTGCCTCGGGCCGCTTCCCGTTTATGAAAACGCTTACTAATTCAAGTTTTGACGCTACCTTATGGCAACTGGACGTTCGACGCTCAGTGCAGAAATGGCGTTTCCAAGTGCCGATTGTGCCCACTGCGCATAGGCTTTTCCGGACAACAGTTGTGCAAGCTGCTTCGGCCAAGTGTCTTTGGCCGCAACTGCTTCACCAATGGTGTAAGAATCACCCAAACAAAACAGTGCGCAAAGCCACGATAAAGGTTTCGACGCATGGGTGCAAACGCCGCTTGGGCATCCCAGATATGAACGCTGTTTTTTGTGCAAAAATGCTATTAATGCATTAAAATCACTGATATTTTGACTTTGTGGGCTAGAATTATACGTCTCGCAGCCAATTTGCTCAAAATACTGCTACTTCGTACTTAAAATATTGGATGTACCGATGAACGTACTTTACAGATGGTTGCTCGCAGGGTATTTCGTGTTGGCGTCGTCGACGCTAAGTGCAGAGGCAAACTGGATCCGCTCGCATGGCCCAGTAGGTGCCCTAGATCGTCAGCCAAGTCTTGAGAAACACATTCAGAGTGCGCCATTGACGCCCGATCAGCGGGCACCAGAGCCTTTGACACGCGAACACTTTTTTCGATCCTACGACGACCCTGAGGTTGCGCCGCCTGCGCGCGGCGAGGTGTGCGACATCAACGGTTTCGCCAATGCCAGCAGCAGCGATATTGTTGCGCTGGTTCGCGCCGCTGCTTACGCCTGCTTTCAATCCGGTGGTCTTTTCAACTTATCTGGCCCGATCGCAGGGCAAGTTTTTGCCGAAAACAAGATGATTGCTGTGGCCAATGCCATGCTCGCCGATGCGCCCAATTATCCGGGAAACAACGACGATCATATGCGGGAATTGCTGCGATTTCTTCGTGCTGGGTTGTATGTGCAATATTACAACCTTGCTGATGTTGGCCCCTACAGCGCAGCTTGGACTAATGCCATACGCCCAGCTTTACACGCGTTTGTTGCCAACAGCCATTTTCAGGACGTAAACGACCTCCACGGTAATGTGTTGACGGAGTTCGTGATACTCATCGATCGCTCGGTCGAAAATGCGCAGCACCTCGATACCTTGCGCGGCATTCTGGATCGTTACGGCCCAAGTTGGGCCAAGAGCTGGTACATGCGCTCGGCGACCAACCAGGTATTTTTTGCGCTGCTACGCGGTCACTATGACCCAGCGTTCCAAACGCTAGTGCAGGGCAGTGGTAGCGGCGTGCTGGATACGCTGATCAACTTTATCAACAATAATCGTGAAGCCGATGTCGGAACAGATCGTGAAGTGCTGCTAAGTAACGCGGCTGGCGAATTGGGACGTTTCAGCCAATATGAAAGCCCGAGCTTCCACGCTTTGTTTCATCCCAAAATTAAATCGATACTTGATCAGTTCGGTATCACGGGTGCGGGTGCCAGCATCTATTTGCGCCTCGCAACAAACACCGACTACTACGATCACCAACATTGCGCATATTTTGGCCTGTGTACGTTTTTGCAGGATCTGCAAACTCAGATATTACCGCAGGCATTTGCACGCGATTGCAGTCAATCGGTGCGCATTCGCAGTCAAGCGCTGACGTCAGCGCAGCTCGATAGCGTTTGCAGCCAGGTCGCAAGCATGGAAGGTTACTTTCATGCCCAGGCGCAAACCAACAGCATTCCGGTGCCGAACGATTTTAATACGCGCTTAGAAATGGTGATTTTTCACTCTAGCAGAGACTACCAGACCTACTCGAGGGCGATGTTTGGCAACGACAGCAATAATGGTGGGATCTATCTGGAGGGTGATCCATCGAATCCAGCCAACCAACCGCGCTTCCTGGCCTACGAGGCGGAGTGGTTGCGCCCAAATTTTGAGGTCTGGAACCTAACGCATGAACACGTTCACTATCTTGACGGGCGCTATAACTGGTATGGAAGTTTTGGCGAAATGCCGTTGCGGGCTCCGTACTCAGCGGTGTGGTTCATTGAAGGATTTGCCGAATACATGTCTTACTCATTTCGTGAGCTAACCTATGCTGGCGCCTTAACTGAAGCTGGAAACCCTGGGCGTTTCACTATGGCGCAGGTGTTCGATAACGACTACGCAACTAGTGGTTCTGCGCGTATCTACCGTTGGGGCTACATGGCCACGCGCTTCATGTTTGAACGCCATCCCGATAAGATCGCGAGCCTGTTTGCATTCTCCCGTCCTGGCAACTATGACCCAGGTTACCGCAGCTGGCTAGATACTACCCGACACAGTTACGACGCTGAGTTCCGCACTTGGGTCGAATGCTTTGCCTCACACGCCGGCAGTACCAGCATGAGTGACTGCGACAGCCTCTTTGCGAACAGTTTTGAAGCTAGAGTGGTGCCTGAGTGCACCTTGAGTGACGTCAGGCAGCTCGAAAATGGCTGTAAACGCAGTAATCTAAGTGCTGCAAATTCTGGCGAGTTTATTAGTTTATTCACCTATGTTCCCGCTGGACGCAGCAGCGTAAGCGTCACGATGAGTGGGGGGACTGGCGATGCCGAATTGTATGTGCGCGCTGGCATGTGGCCAACAGATACCGAATTTGATGGTGCGCCGCGCTTGATCGGCAATGAGGAGTCCGTCACTCTGATCAATCCGGTATTAGGTTGGCATTACATCATCCTTAAGCCAAGAACGAATGCCTTCACTGGCGTCGAAGTCGTTGTGGATTGGCGTTAGAGTAAGGCGTTCCTCACAAATCTCGGCGTCAGCAAGCTAGCCGCGTCGCTATTTCACTTTGGCGGGCCGGGCATTCGCAAGCGCGAAAATTGCGCTTTCAAGTGCCTTTCGTGCCCACTGTGCGTAGGCTTCCCCGGACGGATGTAGGCCATCATGCGCGACTAATTCCGGATCATTTACCCGGCTCAATACGGTCACATCAATAAAATGCGCACCCACGGCAAGTGCCTGTTTGCGGCTTTCGGCATTGAATAAATCGATCTGCGCTGCAATTTTAGCCGGCCCACGCTCATCATTAGTGGCAAACGGCGTTTGTCCCCAGTCAGGGATGCTCAAAACCAGCACGTGCGCGGCGTTGTTACCCGCATACGCGATTGCGCGTTGCAACAAAACAGCGAATTCAATCGCATAATTTTCGACATGGCGACCGCGGTATTGATTGTTCACGCCAATCGCCAAACTAACCAGCTCGTAAGGTGGGTGAATTTCATGGGCGGCTTCTGCACGCTCGATCACCGCTCTCAGCTCATCCGTGCTCCAGCCGGTTTTTGCGATGATTTGAACCCGCATTTGTTGCGAAAGCCGTTGTTCTAACAGTTGTGCAAGCTGTATCGGCCAAGTGTCTTTGGCCGCTACTGCTTCACCTATTGTGTAGGAATCACCCAAACAAAGCATGCGCATCTGAGTCATTTCCTAGGTGTTTGCTTCAGGCTAAAGCGACGTGCTTTGCGCCCAAAATTTCCCCGGCCTGATCCGCCAATACCGATTCCATCGCTGCCAACACCTTGCGAATCACCGGTGCTTCTGGCAGCAAGGTCATGCGGAAATGGTTGCGATAGTGCACGTTGAAACTAGAGCCGGGGACAACCAAAATGTGTTCGCGTTCAAGCATCGTCATCGCAAACTGCTGGTCGTCAAAGTCGCTAAATAGTTCGGTGTCGACGCCTGGAAAAGCATACATCGCGCCCATAGGCGTTGCTGTCGACAAGTAGCGGCTGTGCGCCACGCCTTCTAGCAAGGCGCGGCGGCTTTCGAACAAGCGGCCTCCAGGTCGGCAAAGTGGTGTGCAAGTATCGATACCATCCAATGCTGCAGGCACAGCCCACTGCCCGGCAACGTTACTGCACAGCCGCAGCGCAGCCAGCACGTCTAGCGCTTTGATGTAGTCGCGCGCCGGTTTCAATGCGCCGGAAAGTGTGAACCAACCAACGCGATAGCCGCAGGCACGATGTATTTTGGAAAGCCCGGAAAACGTGATCGCAAGCGTATCGCGCACCATCGGTGCTGCCGAGTGAAATTTGGCGTCGTCAAAAAGCAGGTTTTCGTAAATTTCGTCGCTCATCAAAATCAAGCCGTGCCGCTCGGCAATTTGCGCCAGTTGCTCGACGAGCTCTTTTGGATACACCGCGCCATTCGGATTGTTCGGGTTGATGATCACCAGTGCACGCGTGCGTTTGGTGATTAACGATTCCACCTGTGCCGGATCCGGCAAACCATTATTTTCTGGCGTACAGTCGTAATAACGCGGAATGCCGGAGTTCAAATGCACCGCCGCACTCCACAACGGGTAGTCCGGCGCTGGCAGTAGCACTTCATCACCGCGATTGAGCAGCGCGCGTAACGTCAAATCGATCAACTCGCTGACACCATTGCCGATGTAAACCTGGTTCGGGCTAACCCGCATGCCGCGTGTCTCTAGGCTGCGAGCAACCGCCTCACGTGCGGGTAAAATGCCTTGTTGATGCACATAAGCTTCTGAATTGCATAGATTTTGTGCGATGGCTTCGCGCAAATGCGCGGGCGTGGTGAAGCCAAATAACGCTGGGTTGCCGATGTTTAGCTTGATTATTTTGTGGCCGTGGGCCTCAAGCTCAAGCGCGCGCGCATTCAGCGGGCCGCGAATATCGTAGCGCACCTTTTCGATGCGTTCACTCTGGGAAAAAGGTTGCAGCACAAGTTAGCTTTTCACTAGGACGAGGCTGGAGTCTATCCGCGCCAAGTCGAGTTATCGCACTTGCGCGCAAAAATCTGAATGCGCGGTTTAAGCTAGGTTTGCCGACGCGCGAATTAAGACCACCGTAATGTTGTCGTTGCCGCCGCCATTGAGCGCGGCTTGGATCAAGGCATCAACCGCATCCTGGGCGCGTGGTTCGTCGTTCAAGATGTCGCAAATTGCGTTATCTTCAACTTCGCCGGTTAGGCCATCGGTACAGAGCAAAATCTGCGTGCCGGGAAGCAATTGGCCGGTGGCGAACTCGACTTTCAATTCCTCAGCACTGACCGCACCCAGCGCTTGCGTCACGAGATTTTTATGTGGACTTACCCGCGCTTCTTCCGGGGTAATCAGGTTTCGCTCGACTAACTCTTGCACATAGGAATGATCGCGGCTGATTTGTTTTAAAACCGACTCATCAACGCGATAAATGCGACTGTCGCCAACCCATGCAATTTCAAAGTGGTTTTCAGGCCCAAGCTTGATCGCCACAAAAGTTGTGCCCATGCGCTTGAGTGGATCGGTGGCTTCGATGTGATCCAAAATCTGGCGGTGCGCTAACTCAACTGCTTTGACGAGTGGGGTACCGGTCGCAATTTCTTGTACCACGCGATCACGCGCCATCGTCGAGGCGATTTCACCTGACTCTAAACCGCCCATGCCATCTGCAACGATCCAAAGCGCACTTTCAGCGGATGCATAAAAAGTGTCTTCGTTGTGGTTGCGTCTAAGGCCTGTGTGTGTGCCTTGTCCAACTTCAATCTGCATAAGCGGGGAAAGCACCGACCGGAAAGTAGGCTGATGGTATGCGCCATAGTGAACGCTTCGCAAGTCTTGCGCGTGCATTTCGTTCGAGCTTGCCGCGCCGAATGAAAGTTTTCTAGTTGCGCTTGCGATCTAATAACTTCACGTCGGCGCCTTTGCAGTCAATGAATCAAGCAGTTATTGCGTTGATGGCTTACAAAGACTTGAAGTCAAGCGCGTTTTCATTGGCCTGCAAATTTTAAGGGTGCTCCGCCCGCAAACGTTGCATCATGAGGCAATGGGTCTAGAAACAGCTTTCCTAATCCGAAAAAAAAGCCACAGCGCGCTCAATACAATCAGAATGGCAAATACCGAAGTAGAACGAATGGCAAACTGAAACATCAATACGCGCCAAAACAGTGCGGTAGGCGCGGCGTTTGCCAGGCTCAACGCATGTGGCAGCGCGATCAGTAGCGCGATTGCGAGACTGGTCATAACAAGTCGCCATCGCCATCTTTCAAAACCATCGTCGATGTTGATGATCAGTTGCTGACGCAGCCAGCGCGTGTAAGCCACCAGAATAATCAGCCCACCAAACGCACTACTGAGGTGCTGCGCGAGCTGATAGACCGGCAAACCGAATAAGCCATTGCCCTGTAACATGGGAAGGAACTGCACGACCAAACCCGTTCGATGCGTACAGGCATCCCAAGCGATGTGCGTCCAAGCACCGATTAGGATCCACGCGCAAATTCTGAGCCAGCTTTTCAACCCGGTTTGCATATCGGCTTTGACCATCGGCAGCAGTGCTTGGCGGTGTGGCGTGGGCAGCAATTGACAAAGCGGGGCACGTAGCAGCATCAGAAAAAGCAGCGTCGCCAAGCCCATCGGTAAGCACAGCTTTACACTGCCGATAAGCGAATGCGTGCGCAGATTTAGTCCCGCACTGCCCAGGTAATAGCCAATATCCGGGCTGATGCAGCCGATCACCAGCGCAGCAAACTCGCGCGGTTTTTTTCGTATCGGCGCAAAAGCGAGTGCGGCGGCGGGGTGTGAGAATGTCCAAGGCATAGGTGCGTTTTAGCGTATTTGCATTCGCTAGCGCAGGCGCAACTTGGGCAATGTTGCGATGAAAACGGCGCGAACGCAGGCAGAAACGTATCTATTTACCGGCCAGATGGATGACCCGATGGCACCGGTTAAGACCGTGCCGGTGCGGATCGTCGAACGCATCATCGATAAAGATCACTATGTTTTTGAGTGGCACGAAACGCATGACGGCAAGGAAGCAAAAACCATGCAGATTGAGTACGCCAGGGTCGCGAATTAGTTTTAGCTCTTATTTGCTGAAGCAGGCTTGCCCAGCAGACTAAGCGCGACAATCGCAATGCTGGCGAATATAAAACCCGGCAACACCTCGTAGACTCCGAATATTGGCATGCCTGCAGCGCCGCGAAAGCATGGCAGAACGGAAATCGCTAAGGTCAGATTTGGTTGTGGGGTGGCGTCAGCGTTTTTGGAGGCGCTTGGCTTCAGGCGTTAGTTTTAGCGCGGTACTGCACGCCGGGTACAAGCATCAAATCTGCGTCCTGCGTGAAAAGCTCTGCCTGATGCAATTGTGCGGTTTGCCAGATTATGGCGTCTGCCATGGCAAGTTTGTAACGCACCGAGGCGATTGCGGCCAGCTGCAAATTATTTGCATCTAGGTGCACGATGTGGCCGCGACTCATGGCGTTGACCGCGCGCTCAGCGAAGGCTTGACCGCTTTGCACTAGCACGCGTTTGCAGACTTCATAAATCGTTATCGAAGGCACTATCAACCTCGGTAAGTCGATAAGTGCTGATTCAAAAAACGTGGCATTGGGGCCGTCGGCGATGTACTCCAGCCAGCCACACGAGTCGACTACGTTCAAACGACTTGCCCTTCGCCAAATATCACATCCTCAGAATCGTTGGGTACATCGGTATTGATGCCCGGGCACATGCCGCGAATGGCAGAAATCGGCAACACCGGCACCAACTCAACATGATTACCCACGACACGCGCTTCAAGGCGCTGCCCAACGGTAAGATTCAAAGCCTTGCGAACATCCTTGGGTATGACAACTTGAAATTTGGGTGATAAAGCGACTGAGCTCATAATTTGGCGTCTCTCAAACAGTCGTCAGATCGTAGCACGATTCAATAGATGTCTTACGGTTCGAGCTATTGGGGGATGAGCCTCAGAATTAGCTCTGCGCCCGCATCGCCGCAAACTTTGCGCCCATATCTGCTGACGCAGGCTTGCCCAGCAAACTAAACGCCAGGATCGCAATGCTGGCGAATATAAAACCCGGCACCATTTCGTAGAGTCCAAGTATTGGCTTGCCTGCAGTGCCGCCAAACCACGCGCCGTTATGCCAAATAATCACGGTGGCAGCGCCCACCAATATGCCGGCTAGCGCGCCGTTGCGTGTCATTTTTGACCACGTCACTGAAAACAAAACCACTGGGCCAAACGCGCAGCCAAATCCAGCCCAGGCGTAGCCAACTAGACTAAGTACTTGGCTGTCCGGGTTACTCGCCAGTGCAATCGCGACCACCGCGATCAGCAGCACCATGATTCGCCCACACCAGACAAGTTCTGGCTGGCTTGCTTTTGGCCGCAAAAAGGCTTTGTAAAAGTCTTCCGTAAGCGCTGCCGAACACACCAAAAGTTGACATGAAAGCGTGCTCATCACCGCCGCCAAAATCGCCGAAAGCAAAATTCCTGCGACCCATGGATTGAACAACACTTGCGCGAGCGTGATAAAAACTAATTCACGATTCGCTGTGACCGGGCCAGCCTGTTCAGGATGCGTGCCAAAATAGGCGATGCCAAAAAACCCGACAGCCATGGCCCCGGCCAAACATACAATCATCCAAGCCATGCCAATTCGGCGCGCGTTTTTGATGGTGGCAAAATCCTTTGCCGCCATAAAACGCGCCAAAATATGCGGCTGCCCCATATAACCTAGCCCCCAGGCCAGCAATGACAGAATGCCGACTGCGGTGGTGCCGCTAAAGAAGTCGACATAACTCGGATTAATCGCGGCGACTGCGGCGAGCGCAGAATTCAAGCCGCCGAGTTCTACCAACACCATAATCGGTACCAAAAGCAGCGCAAAAATCATCAAACTCGCCTGCACGGTGTCGGTCCAGCTCACTGCAAGAAAACCGCCAATGAAGACATAGATGATCGTTGCCGCCGCCCCCGCCCAGAGTGCGACGAGGTAGCTCATGCCGAAGGTTTGCTCAAACAAACGTGCGCCTGCGACCATGCCGGAGGCACAGTAAATCGTGAAAAACACCAAAATCACCACCGCTGAGATAATACGCAGCAAGCGGCTGCGGTCTTCGAAACGGTGCGTGAAAAAATCCGGCAGTGTCAACGCGTTTTGGCTCAATTCGGTGTAGACGCGCAAGCGCCCCGCGACTAAAAACCAGTTGAACCAAGCGCCGATCACCAGCCCGATAACGATCCAACTTTCTGAAGCACCCGCGAAATAAAGTGCGCCCGGCAAACCCATCAGCAGCCAACCACTCATGTCCGATGCACCCGCACTCATCGCGGTGACAAATGCGCCGAAGCTGCGCCCGCCCAAAATGTAGTCGGATAAATTATTCGTGTAACGCCACGCGGCAAAGCCAATCGCGAGCATGGCCAAAATATAGACGATGAAGGTGATCGCGGTAGGATTCGTTAGATTCATAACTTTACCTCGACGGCATTAAGTGCCGGTGCGACTTGTGGCGTGTTTCGCGTGACCCGCCAAGCCAGCGCTAACGCAACAAACAATAGCGTTGCCGCTAAGAAAAACCCGGCCCCCGGCAATTCGATGCCAAAACGGCCACTGTCCTTACCGGTATGAATGAAGCCATTGAACAGCTGCGTGAAAATAACCGGGCCGGCGATATTTGCCAGGCTAGAAAGGCAATTGGTTGCGCCTTGCAAACGGCCCTGCTCGCTAGGCCCGATCAAGCGCGTAGAAAGGCTCATTACCGCAGGCCCAGTCAAGCCCCAAAACGCCATGATCGGTAGACAAGCCCAAAACCACACGCCGCTGGGTGCTAATCCGTAGCCAATAAAACCAGTAATGCCGCACATCAGCCCGACGAGCACCATGCGGCGTTCCCCTAAAATCGGCAGGATTCTTTTGATCAGCCCGCCTTGCACAATGGCGGCAAATAAGCCGACTGCGCCTAGCGTCAGCCCCACCGTGATAGCGCCCCAGCCATAGCGGTAATCGGCATACATCACAAAGGTGCTTGGATACACCACGTGCGCAAAACTGGTTAGGAAGCTAATTCCAACCAAGCCAAACAGCGCCGGTTTTTCGCTCAACCATTTGAGCGCCCCAAACGGATTGGCCTTGGCGAAACTCAGCGGCACACGCAGTTCCGGTTTGAGCGATTCAGGCAAGACAAAATAGCCGTAAAAGAAGTTGGCGATGCTCATGCCGGCTGCGACCCAAAACGGTAGGTGCGGGTCTACATGGCCGAGCACACCACCTAGCGCCGGACCCACCACGAAACCCATGCCGAACGCCGCACCCATTAAACCAAACGCCTGTACGCGCTTTTCTGGCGCGGTTACGTCACTAATATAGGCAGCAGCGGTGGAAAAATTTGCCGATACCAAGCCATTGATTAAGCGCCCGACATAAAGCAAAGGCATCGCGGTCGCCAGCGCCATCATGATGAAATCAAAGCCAATCGCCAAATTACTCGCTAAAAGGATAGGCCTGCGGCCAAAGTGATCCGACAGTGCGCCAATTAACGGGGAAAACAGAAATTGCAGGGTCCAATAACCAGCGCTTAGCCAACCGCTGACCGTGGCCGCCTTGCCCTGATCGCCATCATAAAAGCCCGCAATTAAATGCGGCAATACCGGAATAATCAGGCCAAAGGAAAGAACATCAATAAAGACGGTGATCAGTACAAAGTAGGTTGCCGCTTTTCTGGGCTCAGCCATTAGTTCTCAAATCCATTTCTAAATAGCGTGTCATTGGCCTTGGTGACGACATACACGTCGCCATTCGCGGTTTCTGAGCCAATGACGAAATCCGGCAAAATATCAACATTGCTGAATTTACCAATGGCCGCAATGGGGCCAGCGGCAAACCCGGCTGTTGACCCTTGAAATACCTCGCCCGCTATAGACGACTCAACTGCGCTTAAGTTCACGTCTGCGGCAAAAGGCGCATCCGTGCCATAAATCAGATATACCTTGCCGACATTGCTAAGCCCGGTGATATCCGCGCCCGGTGCGCTAATCATCAAGTCGTCTTTGCCATCGCCGTTGACATCGCCCGGTGCGGCTAAATATGCGCCCGCTGAATCACCGGCTGCGCCTCCAGCAAATCGTGTGCCATCGGGGCCGGTTAGCTCGGAAATGCTGTTGATCGCGTCCCAGTTGGGTTTGCCATAAATTAATGATGTAGCACCCGCGCCCACGACGCCAGAGGCGGCAAAATCGCCCAGGCCATCGCCGTTGAAGTCGCCCAAGGCGATGACCGGCGAACCAAAGCCCGAGAAATTGGTATTGCCACGCAGTTGAAAACCGTCGGAACCATTGAGCGTCGCCACGCTTTGGCTTGCGGCAAATGGAACCCCGGCAGCACGCCCGAACACCACGTAAAGTTTGCCCTCGCCATTATTGCCGCTGGCATCAGCTGCATAAGCATTAATAAACAGATCGCTGCGCGAATCATTATTGATGTCTGCACCGACACTTACGTAACTGCCGAGCTGATCGGCGGCTGATTCTTGCGTGAACTTCACCACGCTGCTCGCCGCTTCAGTGCCAACATTAAGCGACGCAGGCCAGGTGGGGCGCCCAAACAGCAA
>JAYVAQ010000384.1:0-2014 GCA_043750875.1 Rhodanobacteraceae bacterium | reverse complement strand
TATAGCGGTTGTAGGTTTTACCGGCAATGGTGGAGTCGGTCTGGGTGAGGCGGCTTTGCGCATCGTAGATAAAGGCATGGGTGGTACCAGCTGCACTATTGCTCAGCAATTTTCCTGCGCTACGCCCGCTTGCGTTGTTGTCATAAGCCCATGTGCTGATGTGATTGGCAATCGTGCCATATTCAGCGCGCGACACCATACGACCAAGCGAGTCGTACGTCATATCGGTGAACTGCCCTTTTGGATCGGTCTGCTTGATAAGTTCGCCCGCGCCGTTGTACACATAGGTATACGAGCCCGTGATGTTGGCATTGGTGGATGATTTCTTGCGGCCGCGAACGTCGTAGGTCATGGTTTCCGAGATCGCGCCCGGACCGGTGAC
The DNA here is from genome assembly GCA_043750875.1 of Rhodanobacteraceae bacterium. Taxonomy (GTDB): domain Bacteria; phylum Pseudomonadota; class Gammaproteobacteria; order Xanthomonadales; family SZUA-5; genus JANNYA01. The sequence goes on along the minus strand of JAYVAQ010000384.1, from coordinate 1,632 downwards.
ATTTTCCAGGTTGCCGAGCGGATCGTAGCCATAGGTGGTGTCCTTGGCGGCGTTGTCGGTAATTTTGAAGGTGCGGCCTTGGCTGTCGGTGTATTTGACAATGGTGTGGGTGGCGGTAGCACCCGCGTACTGCGCACCAGATTGAATCGCGGTGAGCAGCGAATAGGTGTTGCCGCCAACGGCCTGCACGCCGTATTCGGTGGTGGTGCGGGTTTGCTCGGCACCACCTGGATTGCTGTTACCGCTACGGACGACTTGTGCGGTGGGGCGTGCCAGTTTGTCGTATTCGAATGTAGTAGTAAGGTATGCGCTGGCGGTGCCGGTGCCACCACGTGGCCCGCTGACCCAGGCTTTACGGCCAAACGTGTCATAGGCGGTGGCGCTGGTAACAAAGAAACCATCGAAGCGGCGAGCGGACGACGATACCTCGCGGCCAAGGCTATCGGCCTGCATTTGCGATTCGCTGCCGGTGTGATTTTTGGTGTTAACGATAACGCCAGCAGGCTGCGCGATGTAGTTCATCACGCTCATGGCGAGCCGGTTATTGCTTATGTCTCTTAACTCTTCACCTACTTTGCGGCCAAAGCCATCGTAGTAACTGTAGCCGGTAAGACCGTTGATGCCCGTGCTGCTGGTGACCGCACCGAAGCGGCGGTCGTAGCCGGTGTAGCTGACGGTTTGGTTATAGGCGTTGGTCATTGATGCGACGAAGCGACCATCAGCGGTGTAGGCGGTGCGGGAACTGCGGGTATTCAAGACACCGTTTTCGTAAAAATCAACGCTGGTCAACGTGCGCTGGCCGAAGGGGTCGCCATAGGTGTAGGTGGTGGTGAGGCGATCCTCAAGATTGCCGCTAGGCTCGACGCGCTCGGTTTTGAGCTGACCGTTGGTGGGGTAGTAATCGAAGCTGGAATTACGCGGGATGCCCGGGCGGCCAGGCATGTTGTGCGTGACGCTCGCGGTAGAAAGTCGACCGAGAATCCAGTTAGTCGGATCTTCTGCGCTGAATGTGTTGACCGTTACTTTTGAATAACCGTTGGCCGTGCTGTTAGGCTCATAGGATGTTGCGGTGACCCTGCCTACGTTGCCGTATTGGTCGATATTCGCCAACGGTGTTTCCGTCACAGTGAATGGCAAGGCTTCGAGCCCTCCGGTCTTGTTGATGTTCCAGCTTTTCTCAATCGTGTTGATCAGATAGACCTGATTGACTTTTGCATAGGGAAAGTTTGGCCTCCAATCGTAGGTGTTGATGGCTTCGTTGACGAGCGTACCGTCAATGTATTTGCGGACAGATTTAATGCGCCCTGCTTTCCACCATTCTTGTTCGTACGTCATCTCAGTAACGACGGTCGCCGCACCATTGTTATGCGTCACGCTACGTTTGCCAAAACCCATCAGCCCGCGGCCATCGGTTTGGCCAATTAGCGATTCGTATTTGTAGGTGGTATCGAATGTACCGCCGATGCCGTTGCTCGACGATGTGGATTTCACCACGTACATCGGCGATTGGATGTCGATCCTGTCACCCGTTTGGCCGCTGCCTTTCGTGTACACACTAGCATCGGTAATGGGCGCGTACACGATACCACCTACAAATACGAATCGCTAATTGGCCAAACCGATGGCCGCGGG
>JAYVAQ010000383.1:0-12953 GCA_043750875.1 Rhodanobacteraceae bacterium | reverse complement strand
GTTGGCATACCAGAACGCGCCCTTGGATACCTTCACGGTAACGGCACCAGCTACAGCACCATTGGTGACACGCTCATCTGCACGGCCAATGGCACGCAAGTTCAAGGCAGTGGTGGCGGGCGCGGCATTGCCGTTGCCATTGACGACGACAATCGCGCCCTCATAGATCGTGACGTTGGCCTCGACAGGAAGGGTAATAACGGTTTCTTCGACGCGGAAAGTGTTCCGGCCAGTGGTTAATGCAGTCATATCAATACTCCAAAGTTGCAATTAGTAGCGGGTGTTTCTGCGGCGTGGTCGAGGCCAATATCCACGCCGCTGGCTACTGCTCTGCGGGGGGTTGTCTGTTAGGCGGCTTTCGCCGCAATAAATTGTTGGTCGGTCAAGCCAAGCCGCGCGCACATCTGACGCTCGGCATCGTTGAGCGTGGCGGTGCCTGCGTTCGGTTGCTGATTGGCAGCAGCTTGCGTTTGCATGCTGGCGAGCGCCGGAATGGCAGGTGCCGAGGCTAGGAACACACGTAGCGCATCCGGTGCTAGTCCGGCCGCCCACGCCTGCAATTGCGGCGTATGTAACTTGCCTTCTGCCACAGCAGTGGCAACCAGTTCGGCGGTGTCGCGCTTGGCGTTCGCGGCGTGCAATTCCGAGACTTTGGTTTGCAGTTCTTGCACGGCCGCAACCGGCACGAATTTACTCATGTCGACGCTGGTGGCGGTTGCGGTGTTTGCGGTGCTGAGCGCCTTGATCTTGGCAATCGCCTCGGCCTCGGTGGCGGTTTCTGCTAGACCCAGCAGGGCCAATAGTTGTTTGAGATCCATAATGATCGACTCCGGTGGGTTTTGTGGGGCATCAGCGCTCGCGGCGATGGCTTCAGCCATGCCGTCAATCGCGGGATTCGTAACGAGCGCGGACACACCCAGATAGGGAAGGATCTGGCGCTTGTTTTTCTTGCTGGTGTAAAAGACTGGCGAGACGTAGCGGTATTCGCGCGCTTTGATCATCGCTCGGGCCTTTTCGGTCCATTCGACAAAGCCGAATAGCCCAAGGCCGGATCGCCATTCAAGGCGTTTTAGCCACCCAGACGCGGGCGCTGGCAGACCGTTTTTCTCTGCATTCATCCACTGATGTTCGTAGTCGAACGCTAGATCGTTTTTTTGACCTTCAAACCACGCGACGATTTGCTTGCCGGTCGCGTCATCAAGCTCGAATGGCCCGCGCCCGTCTTGGCAGGTGAACTCACCTGCGGGCAGAATCTGGACGAAGCCGTTTTCACCGTCGCCTGATATTTCAAACGCTAAGGCGTGGCGAATCGCATCACGCTGGTAAGCGATGTTGCAGAGCTGACGAATGACAGGTGGGGTTGACATGCCGCCATCATGTTCTGGCGTTTAACCCGTTTGGTCTGGAAACATTTCCGAACTAGATTGAACCTAGGAAGTCCAAGGTGGCATCAACAATCAACCCCTCATCGTCTGATGAGATGCCCAAGAAGCGCCGCGCCGGGATAGTACCCCAAGGCGACTTGCCGCCCTTGAACGACTTTGCTGCTGCGCCGAAGTGTTGGGTGCCAGCGTAGATTTCGGGCGAACCGATATTAACGCCCTCTTCGGTGGCTTGATAGTTGATCGTGGTGCGTAAGGCTTTGCTGATGCCGGTGAGTGGATTCTTACTGGTCACGCGGCTAGCACCGCGTTTATTGAGGCGGCCATCCTTACTGAAATTGCCACTGGATTCTTGCAGGTACGCCAGAATTGTGGACGCCTTATTGGGTAGCCATTTGCTGCCATCGGGTGCGGTGGTACTGGCAAAGCGATCCTTGGTTGAATCGGTTAAGCCCTCGCCGATTTTCTTCATCAGCGGGCGCGTGTTCGCCCCGGCGGCAATGAGTCCGTGCAAGGTGCGCTGGGCTTCGATGTCTTCGAGTTTAAAGGTCAGCATTTTCGAGCATCTCGCGCGCCATGCTGAGCGCCAGGGCAATGCCTTCGTCATTTGGATTGCTTTCCGCCCGTGCAATCATTTCCGCCAGCCACGCTTTGCGCTCGGCGAGTGGTGAAAAATCGGTCACAGGTGGATCGACCAAGGTGTACATCAAAGATCCTCAAGAATTTTTGTAAGCCATTCCGGTACCGGCGTGCCGATACGTTCGTAAAGCATAACCCCTTTGCGCGACATCAGAGCATTGATCAAATGGTCAACCCAGACATTGAGCTCGTTGATATCCACGTCACCACGATTCGCGACAACTTGCGCCAGGCGCTTGGCTTGCTTGCGCGCGACCAATAGATCGCCAGCAAAGCGACTGGCTTTGTACACCGTACCATCGTGCCCTGCGGCAATAATCTGTTCGAGCTTTCCGCGCTGAGCGAGTTGCAAATCGTCAATGGAAAGTGAGCTTGATCGCGGATGATTGTGCACCAGCAATCCGCCTTTAAACTGCGCCACTTCGTCGTCGCTAAAGGCGACTTCAGACTTGCCGCCACGCTTGTCAATGACGCGCCGCCCGTCTTTGATCAACACCGCAAACTCGGTGCGCTTGGCTTGCTCTTTGATGCCTTGACGCACCACATGTTCAATTGCCATTCGCTCGACAAGGCGCGCATCGGCTTCTGCTTTGAATGGTTCCGCCAGTTTCGGCGGCAATTGCGCTGCTTTCGTGTTAACGACGCCCTGTAGTTCATCCGTTACGGAGCCGCCGGGCATGTAATCCCACCCCTCATCAATGCCGTCGGTGCCTTCGGGCGGAATCTCGATGCGGCCACCGATGCGGGCTATATCGCGCGCGCTGACGGCGAGTACTCTGCAACCACAGCCCCAGCCGTTCGGCGGGTAGTGCGTCTTAAACCACGGATCATTCGCGGGCAGCGTCAGCTTATCCCAGGCTTTGTGTTGTAGGCGCGGATGCTCAGCGCCGCTGTGGCGATACATCCAAAAGGGGGCGAGCTTTTGCAGCTCGGGATCGCGCAGCTGCACCAACCGACCGGCGGCGTAACTGACGCGCATGTTGGTGCCATAGATCACGCGCGTACGCCAGCGGCGTTCGCCTTTGTAGGCCCAGCCGTATTGCTCGACGATCTGGTCGAACTGTTTGCGAAAGTATTGAAGCCCTAGCCCTTTGCTGATGCTGTCGTCGACGGCCTTGGCAAGATCGGCCAGCAGATCCGCCTGCATGGCACCGGCCACGGTGAACGCCTTATCGTGCTGCGCATGGAGCATGTCGCGCCACGACTTGGTTTGCACCTGGTTTGCCATGCGCAGTTGCAGGCTTTGCAGCTGGCCTGCCAGTGTCTGGCGCTTATTGTCGATGGTGGGCATTTGTTCCTCGAGTGGGGTCAGCCCGTGACGTGGGCCAGTCGGTGACTCATCTGACAGGACTTTTCAGAACGGCACTGCGGGTGTTGTTTCAATGTTCACATCACCGCCCGCTGGACGTGATCAGGGCTGCCCCCTGCTGGCTATTCCAGGCGAGCGGCACATCAGCTCAGCCATAAATAAATCCCAAAAATCCCGAAGTACGTAAGCAACGTAAAAGGTAGGAAACAAATTGCAGCAACCAACATGAAGCCGTTCGCGAAACCACCGGAGCCGGTACTAGTTGCATTGCCTCCGGGCCGCAGATGCCAAAGGATCAGAGGCGAGAACAGGAGCAAGAACATGACCCCAACTACAGTTGAAAGTGCGTCTTTCATTTGACCTCCGTTTCTGCCAGCACGTCTTCCATCCCCTGCAATGCGCGCAAGGCGAATCCGGCTTGCATTACTGCCGCTATGCGTTCGACCGGCAGATGGCCATACGAATTGATCAAATCGTTGCGCAGCGCTTCCATTGATTCGGCGCGCTCGACCTTCGCTTTAAGCGTGTTCAACCAGTCGCCAAGCGCGCCCTCCGTCTCCTTTTCGATCTGATTCAGCACCGTTTCGTGTGGCACATCGATAGCGTCGGGCTGATTTGCGGCGGTAATGGCCCCAGCAAAATTGCTAGCCGCTTTTTCCGGGATGCCTGCAACATTGCTGGGGTTCGCGGCCACAGGGCTTGTAGGCGTTTTTAGAGCGTTCGCGGGCGTGCTTGCTTTGGGTATCTTTAGACGCTCGTGTGCCCAATCCGCGTCGATCTGCATGCCGACGCCAACGAGCTTCGGTAAAGCATCGGCATAGGCGGTTAAATCCTCGGCCTGCTGCGTATCGAACTGCCATCGTGGGCAGCGCAGCGGATCGTTGACTAGACCGTTGACCGATCCTATTGCTAGCACTAGATCACGGGTCAATGTAGCGGCTAGATTTTGGGCATCGTCGTCGCGCAGGTCCATACGCACTTCGTTGTGCACATTGCCGAGTGCGTTGGTTGATGACTTGCCATCAGCCTGCGTGGTCAGCGTGCCGCCTAAGATTGCGGTAGAGATCAGCTTGTCTTGATAGCTGACCATCGCGTGGAATGCTTCTGGATCGCCGGTGACGGCCTCCAGCAAACTGAGGTTCATGGACTCCGGAATGATCCCGCCCGCTCGGCGGCCTAAGTCGACGACTGCGCGCAAGAGCGTGGCACGTTCCTCTTTGGTGGCGGCTGGGCTGTATTTGCCTAGCCGCATGGGATAACCATACACCTCTAGGAATTCGCTCCAATCATTCAGCGCAAACGCCTTCGGTAGGAACGCCCACACGAGGGTGCGGAACAGCGGTGCGCGCACCATCGAGCCGCTGCGCGCCTTGGATCGATGCAGTATCCAGCCAAGCTGCTGCAAGCGCTGGCCTTGTGCACTCATGTCATTGAGGCGCACTTCTTCACTGCCCGCCATGCGTGCAATCTTGAACAGCCGTTGATCGCGAAAGTGAAAGCGCTTGGGAATCCACAGGCCATCACGGCGGCGCGACCATTCGATCTCAACAGCGCTAAATCCTTTGCCGATGGCGTCGGTCAAATCAAACAGCAGTTCGGGCAGCTCTTCAATCGATTCAATCAATTCGGTCAAGGTCAGGCTGGCTTGTTTTTCAGCCTCGGACGCGTTCGCGCGTGGCACCAGTGCCCAGGGTAAAAGTGTGACGGCCCGGCGGCGTTTTGCCAGCTCGGATTGAATATGCAGGTCGCGTTCTTCGACATCAGAAAACAAATCCGATTGCGCCAGGATGTCGCCCTGTTCGGCGTCGCGTAGCAGCAGCGCTAAGCGCGCGGGCGTTAGATCGTTCGCAGGGTGTTCGGCCCATTGGTTATTGATCCAGGCGACTTGTGCGGTTTGTAGTGCAGGAATGGCAGTGGCTTCTTTCATTAGAAATACTTCCTTAGGCGTGACCAGAAGCTGGGCGGGCCATCGCTGTCGTCGTCACGCTCGTGGCGGCTGGGAATTGGTGTGTAAGCGATAGCGCCCACCGGCACAGATGCCGCATCAAGAGCTAAGAACATGGCGGACGCACGGTCAGCGTGGCCGCTGGCGTCGCGGTCGGCGGTGAAGCGCATTTTGTCGCCGACGATTTCGCGCTTGATCTTGTGCAGATCGTTGCGCAGCGCATCGTTGCCGCTGCTGATCCGGACGCGCTTATCTTCAAAGGCGCGCTTGGCGGCTTGCGCCATGCGTTGCTTGGATGCCTGGCTAAAGTGCACGCCTAGCACGCACGCGCCGTAGCGGCGCTGTGCGTCCTCCACAGGCTTATGGCCGATTCCGGTTTCATCCATGTAGCAGCTTGTGACCCGGTAGCGGCGCATGACGCCATCGAGCAATTCATCTTGCCGCGCAAAGTTGGCGTCTTGGGTTGCGATCTCTTCGCGGTGCCACCAGACGTCGCCCATGCGTTCCAGCACCTGGATACAGAACATGTCGCTGCCTTTCTTGCCGCTGCTGATATCCACGCCGACAACGCATTCGCCGCCTTGGTATTCGCGAGGCAAACCGGCGAGCGTGTGTTCGCAGCTGTTGATCAGATCCCAGCTCAGCCAGGCGCTGGCTTCGTCGGTGAATTTGATTTCGTATTCTTGAGCCCACAGCTCATCGTCGCCCATGATCTCTTTGAGCGCATCAATATCGCGGTCTAGCCCTTGCTCAACCGCTTGATAGATATCCCAGCTGTGGCGAGACCAAGCTCCGCGCGTGGTGGTCCATAACTCATAAAATTTATTTGCCTTGCCTTTCGGCGTGCCCGTGACCAGCAGATCGAAATTCGCGCTGATAATGGGCATGGCAGCGCTCCATATTTCGCGCGACTGCTGATGCGTGGAAAACTCATCGAGCCACAAATTACGCGGGTAACCACGCGCGGTATCTGGGTTTGCGGGCAGCGCGGTTATGACAGAGCCGCCTGGATACCTAACTTCGAGCTGGGTGTGATTGCCCTCATCGCCCTTAAAGACGCCTTCTTGCACATCGCTGGCACCTAGCTGGTAGGCGTAGGAATGCTTGCGAATGACTTCGTTCATCACTTCTTTTGATAGCCGCTCGCCCGATGACAAGATCACCCAGCTTTTAGTGCGGGCCTCCACCATCGCTTCATGGATGCCATCGACGATCTTCAGCCCACCACAGGACGTCTTGCCGGTTTGGCGCGAGGCCATGAGCATGCAAAAGCGTGACTTGTCTCGAACAAAGTTCTTTTGCGAATCGAATAGTGGAAAGGCAGGCTGCACCGCTATAGCCCGTAAATCTGGCTGCGAATCGTCGCGAGCGTTTCGGCTGAGATAAGGCCGCTTTTTTCTGCGCCGTCGAGTTTCTTCTTCTGCTCGGCAACGAGTAATTCACGCGCGCGCTTGGCGATCAAATCCGCGCGCTTGGCTTGGCTTGCATCGGCGTTGGACAGCCGTTGCACCGTTGTTGCAAAGCCAGCCAGTTCTTTGACTTCCAGCACGCCCTTTTTGCGCGCGGCCGAGATTGATTTTGCGGCGGCGGATTGCACCATTTGCACAAGCATTTGGCCGGTGTCGCCCTCGGGTGTCTCGCCCATATGTGCGACGAACGCCTCCGAGAATTGCCGTAGCTCGCGCGCGTCCTGGATCGATTCTTCCATGTCGGCGTGGAAGTCGTCGGTGTAACGATCTAAGCCACTACGGCTGGGCACGGTTTTACCGGCGCTTTTGATGCGCTCGCCGTGTTCGTTATTGATGTGCGCGACCAGCTCATCCAGCGTCATGCCACCCTCGGCAATGGCCGCGTTGATCGCGGCGCGCACCTCTTTAGGGTAGTAGTTGATTTTGTTCTTGCTAATTTTTTTCTTGGCAACCATTACAGCGCGTCCATATCGCCGGGCATCAGGCGTGCTACGCCTGGGTGCGTGTTGCTGCCATTCGCCACTTCGGCACCGCGCCGGGTCAACTCCATCGCCTGGACGTGGTCGCTTGCAGCGCCATAGTCCACCATCGACGCTAAGCCTTCCACGTTGAGCCACAGCATATCGGCGCGCAAATCATCGAGCGTGCACGGCACCATGCCGGTCAGGCTCATGTGCATGACATCGACGTTGCAGGTGTTGCCGAGTTTGTGGGTCAGAACCAGCATCAGCAAACGGCGGCGCTGGGCGATCAATTTGCGGTAGTTGCTCATGGCGATTGTTTCATCAGTGCGCTGTGAATGGTGCTAACCATCCGTAGGGTTTGTTCGGTGTTGGCCTTAACGCCCGCGAGCTCAATCGAAAGTTCGCTTAAGTCTTGGTGCGTTGGCATGGTCGAGATACGCGCGCGCAGCTCGACCAATTCATTGCTGATGCGCTGATGGCGGGCCATCAACCACAGCCACATGCACATCAGCAGCAGTTGCATGACGGCTAGGATTGATAGCGTCGTATTCATCGCGCTTACTTGCCCCGCACTGCTTTGCGTACGCCATGAAATGCCTTGGCTAGATTGCGAATCTTGACGATGCGCGCGACCATGCTTTCGATGTGCGGCCAGTGTTTGGCAACAGTCTCTTCGCCGAATACACCCTCGGCTAAATCGCGCAGCAGCCCGGCCTTGTGTTCACCGGCACCCTCTTGATCGAACTCGCCTTCAATCAAATCCACTAGGCTTTTGACGCCAACTAAAATTTCACTTGCGTTGAACTTGCTCATACTGACTCCGTAGGTTTTGTTTGTCGAAATTGCACTGCTTCAACGCCGAGCGAAATTCGATGCGGCATTGAAATAATTCGCCGTTGCGGTTGATGCGCTGGCAGATGGCGGGGTCGGGTGTGGCGGCGGTTAGCGCCAGAAAATCAATCGGCAGAATCAAGCGCGTGCGCTCGATGTAGACCACCTTAGTGCGTGGCACACAGGCGCTTAGGCACACTGCACAAATGACAGCCAGCGCGCGCCTCATGGTGGAATGCTCAGCAGCTCAGGGCAAACCGGCTGCGCAGCCCAATTGGCACACGGGCCATCCAGCGCTTCCTCTACCCGCACGTACATCGTGCGCTGTTCGTCAATCGCTGCAGCCGCTGCTGCACGCTGTGCCGCGTGCGTGGCAATCAATACGCCCAGGCGGTTATTGCATGCGGCCATTGCGCCATTGGCTTGCGTGACGGCGTTGTGGCACTGCTGGATCGATTCACGCACCGAGCTATCCCAGGCCGCACCAATGCCGTCTGCGGCCTTGTCAATCGCGATGGTGGCAACGTCCAAGAACGGGCTATTGGAGCCGATCACAGAGGCCACGGCGCTGCGCGTTAGGCTGCGTTCGCCAAGGTTATAGGCGGCCCAGTGCGTGCAGCAAAGCAACACCGCAATACCCAATGCAATCAGCGCGCGAATCATTCGCCACTGCCGCCGCCGCCGTCGCAACTGCTTGAACCTGGATCACAGCTGGAGCCACCGGAACTGGAATCGTAATCAGCAATGGAATCGCACCTATAGCTAGGGCTGGAATTGGGCGCGAAGCTGCGGGCATTGCAGGCTTCTGCCGGGGCAGAATGGGCGTGCGAAAGCGGTACGCTAAAATCCGGTACCGGATTAAGAAGCAACGGGTTCAGATCGGCGCTTTGCGCGGGCACACTGTTTTGCTGGGCGGTTCTCGGCGGTGCACCGCGCGCGGCAATGGGATAGGCGCGCGGGCGATGATCGGCCTGTGATTCACGATGCAGCCTATCGATAAATTCACGGTTGCGCGCCTCGGCGCGTTCAAAGGATTCGCGTTCAAAACGTCGCGTAGTTGCGGCAGATTCGCGCACGTGCTTGACAAAGCCAGCGATCAACAGAACGCCAATCAGGGCGAATGCGGCGGCGAGTAAATAGAGCATATTCATACACTGCACCCCAAACCGCCGCGCCAGCCCGCTGCACTGTAGTCGGGCTCCCAGTCGATCAAAATGCGGCGCACATAGGTGCGGTTCTCGTTCCAATTCGCACGGGTACGCGAGCGCTGCGGCTCGACGCCACCCGCACCGAACCAAACCGTTGTAGCGGTTGCCAGTGCCCGTTCGCGATCTAGCGCCTTCGGCCCACCGTTGTAGGCGGACAGCGCGAACGCATAGCGATCACACAGCGTGTCAGCCGATGGGTAGGACGCCACAAGGTCGCGCATGTGCAGCGCTTGGGCACGAAATGCCCAGCTCGGGTCGCGAGGGTTTGCCGGGCGTAATTCGGGATACAGGCGCGCCATCGACCGCGCCGTGTTTGGCATAAACTGCGCCATTCCTTGTGCCCCAGCTGTGCTGTAGGCCGTTGCGGAATAGGCGGATTCAGCGCGGATTTGTGCGGCAAGAAGCGCCACAGGTGCATCCAAGCCAAAGGCGCGAATGGCCGCCACTTCAATCGCGTGGCGGTAGCGATAGGACATTGCCGGCACGGGCTCAAACACCTGCACCGGCACCAACTCGGGCAGGGTGACGGGCAAGGTAGAAACACTGGGCACCACTTGCACCAGCGCTTGCGCGTCCGGCAGCAACACCTTCACCGGCGGCGTGCTGAAGTCCGGCGGGAACACAAGCCACAGCAAGGCAGTGGCGACAAGAGCGAACAAAACAATGAAGTTTTTCATGGGGCTAAGCACCCCGCAACCACGAAGATCGCAATCGTGTAGATGCGCTGATACTGGCGCGCGCCTTGGGCCGGGCCGTCCAGCGTGTCCGGATGGTGCAGCGGATGCAGCCAGATATCGACCAGCAGTGCTGCTGTCATCAACTGAAAGATGCGCGTTAGGCGCTCAACGAACAGCGCGTTCGGGCCTTCGTTGAACACCACTAAAAACGCCCAAAGCAGCACAGCGTTGAGTATGTAAAGCGGCCACAGGTGCAAGCTTTGCGTAATTGCGGAGCGAATGCGCGGCGGAATAATCGGCTCGCGCTTTTTGATCACACGCGGGCGGTCGGATTCAAACAGCAACGCGCTTGGATCACGGTCGCGTGCTAGCAATTCTGAGAGCTGGCGTGCCAGCACGGAAAGGTCGGGCGTGGCTTCAGGTATTGGCCCAGCGGGGGCCGGTGTAGGTTCGCTCATTGTGGTTCGCTCTTGGCAGGCACTCGTGGAAAGTGCCGCAAGCATTAGGGATGGCGCGCCTAGTTTGGTTTGGAAACGTTTCCGAATAGGTCGGGCTGTATCCGTGGCATACGCAATGCGCGTTGCTCGGCGATGGCTGTGCGCACAGTGCGGTCAGTGATGCCGAACTCGGCGGCGATATCGTCATCGTGCCAGCCGCAATCAGCCGACAGCTGCCAGATGCGCGCGTCACGCATCGCTAGTTCCAGCGCACGCCCTTGCGGTAAATAAATCCCGCGCCCACCGCAGTCTTTTGATATCGCAAGAATAACCCGCATGGCTAGCTCGAAGCGCTGAACCGGGTCGGGGTGAGTGCGGGATAATTCCAACGAAACCGCATCGACCATGCGCGCTAGTATCTTCGGCCACCGGGAAGGTAAACCGTCTTCAATGGCGTGATCGCTTAGATTCGAGGCGGTGGGGGTGTCGAACATTTTAAGGGGTGAAGTGACCCACGCGAACATCAAGACGGGCTTCGCTGGCGGCATCGTGCACTGAATTGGCGTCGATTAAAGCAGCGTTAAAGGCGTCGTTATAGATGGCCACTTTCGTCAGTAGCCGCGCGCCGGTATCGGTATCGAGGGTTACCAGCTCATGGCTAGTCATTGCGCTGGCACTATCGGCCCAGCGCTTCAGATCAAACAGCGCTTTACTCCGGTTCGCGTAGCTTTCCAGCGCGGTGCGCTTTGCAGCCGTATAACGTCCTAATGCCTCGTAGTTCATGTGCAAGCCTCCCGTAATGCTGGGAAGCCTGCACAAAAACTATAAACGTAACAAGGCTTACGTGGAGCGTAAGGGTTTAGCCTCCGGCCATCCACTGGTGGCCGCATGAGATACATGTGATTCTTACCTTGCGAGACCCTAAGAATCCCGCAACTAGCCCCACACCGCCAAGCAAAACTCCTCCAACGACCGCATTTCCAAGGCCGAAACCTTGCTGGCCCGCCGTAAGTTGCGTGGAGCTGCACTTTGGGCAAGTAACCGCTGGCGATGGCTGTGAGTCAGGTTCGCTCTGCGGTTTGACAGAGGTGTCCACAGCATCCCCGCCCAGCGGCTCAACATGCTTTCTGCCGTATGGCGATTTTAGAATCTCTTCGCCAGATCTCAATGCGCCACATTTTGCGCATTCGTGCAATTGGCGATCGTGCATGTTGATGAACTTAAATTTCCAATCATGACCGCTCATGAAGCAAAGCATCACCACATCTCCAACTGCAAAAAGTTCAGCCCCGCGCGCAGTTCACGCGCGCGCACTGTTTCTTGTAACGCCATAAATAGAAACGCCGTCGCCGCTAGCACGGCCATGCCAAACATCCACAGGCCAAATGCGATCAAAAGCAGGCCACAAATAGCGCCGCCTATTAACCACGGAATCATACGCGTCTGCCTACGCTCAATACCCTCTAGTTCCGCCGCCAGACGTTCGCAAGCCATGCGGTTGCGGTAGTGCTTGAAGTTTGTGTTGCAGTTGTCATTGCGGCAAATCTCTGCGTCCACAACCGATTCTATGTAGCAACCTGGGCAATCCCGCAGCTCTACCCCCTCACGCAGCGGCGCGGATACCTTTGCTAGATACTGATTAGTGACTTGACTTAAATGATTGAATTGACCGCTATTTGTATTTAGGTGCACGCCTTTCCCACTGTTTTCATCGTTTTGCATGTGTCTTTCCCTGTTGTGCCGGTTGGCATTCGGGTAAACGTCATCCGCTGGAATTTCGTATCACTAAAATTTGTTAAAAGTATTCTTCCCGCCCTTGTTCACTTGTCCAAAATTGCGGTCAATTTGGATGCCGGTTTCAGATGCCAGCTTTTCAAGCGCCCGCTGTGGCGCGTTCGCGACATCTTCGATGGTTTTCGTCAGTTCGGCAGTGGCCTCGGCTAAGGCACGTTTTGGCGCGTTCGCGGCATCGGCCATAAGTTTTTCGATTCCCTGATTCATTTCCGCGACGATCTCTAACAGGCGCGCCTTGTTCGCCATATCCAAGCGCCGCCATTCCCGCATCATCAATTCGCCCAGCGGATCAACCGCAGGCGCTTTCGGCGCGGGCGTGGGTGCCGCACTGCCCACAGGCGCGGAATAGTACTGCGGCCAAAGCACATGCAAAGGCAAGCCGAGCTTGTCCGAAATGGTTGTTTCAATCCTAGCTGATCGCGCTTTGCCGTTGATCACTTCACCAACAGCTACCTGCCCAATCCCCAACTCACGCGCTAGAGAAACTTTAGTGCGGCCTGATTTTTTGAGTGCAGACGCGATATCAGCAGGATGCATAAAAACACCAGTTGACATCTAGTTCCGACGTTGTTACCGTAGTTATGCGGTAAATAACTACGCCAAATTTATTAGGTAATAATGTCATGAAAACATCGCTCATCCAATTCCTAATGCGAGAGAAAAAAGTGACGCAAAAGGCGTTTGCCGAGTCATTGGCGGTTTCCCCAACATCGGTTTCAGAAGTAATCCGAGGTCAGTGCAAGTCGGAAAATATTGAACGCGCAGTGGCGAAAGCCATTTGCCTGCCTGTCCAAGACG
>JAYVAQ010000382.1:0-4776 GCA_043750875.1 Rhodanobacteraceae bacterium | reverse complement strand
CGCTGGCAGTTGCTGGCTAGCGTGGCCATTTTTTCCGTGCTGATTTATCACATTGCACCGATTCTGAAGCCTCGTGCTTCCAAACGATCTACTGCAGGGTCGCCCAAATAAGCGAACAGCGCAGCAGTGGCAAAAGGCGTCAGAATCGGTGCAATGTGATAAATCAGCACGGAAAAAATGGCCACGCTAGCCAGCAACTGCCAGCGTGCATTGATACTCATGCTTACCTGGCCCAGCGCTTTTAGTGCCGGTGCGGCGCTCAGTGCCGCAGCGCGTGCTGCAACGGCTCTAGCTTGCTGTGCTTTGGTAATTTGCGCCTGTGTTTGCGCTTTGCTTTTTTGTTTTGCCATTAGTTGACAACTTCCAACACCGTTGGGCTTTCGCTCAATAAGCGCAAAGTTTGCCCCGAACCTACCGATTGCGCTAAGCGTGTGGTACCGCCTTGCACATTAATCAGCACGCGCAGCGTGTCTTGCTGTGCCCCCAACACGGTCAGCTTTTTGACGCCACTAAGGCCACTCAAGTACTTTAATACGCGGCCATAGTCACTCGCGGAGCGAACGCCCGCGATCTCGGTGGCTATTTCTTCCGGCGGGGCATTGTTGAGTTCGGCGGCGCGCCTAATCAGCTGACTGGCAATGCGATCACTCAGGCCATTGAGGGCATTGCTAGGCAGCGGCGCGGTAATGCGACCATCGCTGAGCCATAGCGTTTCGCCGACTCGGCCCAGCAGTACGTTTTGTGTGGGTGTGGCCATCCGCGCGGCTGTCTGCTCGTTCAAATCAGCAGCAGACATGCCGCCTGGGAAGCGTAGATTGATGCCGCGTCGGCTGGCAAGATCCTGCAGCGTACGCGCGCTGTCCGCGCCCATGGGCGCATCGCCCTCGAACAAATACACATTCACCGTTGGGCGTTCAACGCCCCAGGCACCCAATCCAGCATTTCGCAGCAATTGACCGATGCTAGGCGCGTAGAACGATCCTCTCAAATACAGCTTAATCGTCGGCTTTCCGTCTTCACGAACCAGTTCTTGGCGGTACTCGTAGCGCTGCATATAACGCTCTGGGCTGCCCGCCGCTGCGATTATGGCGGCGTTGCTTGCGGCGTTGACATCACCAGAGACCTTGACCGCAACGTCTAACAGGGTACGGCCAAGGGCTGCGACTCTTGCGTCTGCGCTTTGATCAGCGACAGGGGTTTCACCCTGATATAAATCTAATGCGCGGGCGGTTGGTGCCGCTAATAAGATAAAAAGAAAAGCGCAGATGAGCCGAATACAAATCATGGTGAACGTCACTACAGAACTTAAGCCAGTCGGAGTTTACTGCAGGCTCGCGGCAAAGTTATGGCAGAGCCAAGATTTCCCGGGCGTTCGTTGGCTTTTTGCCCGCACAATCGCCGCAACAGCAAGCGGTGCTAGCATCTGAGTCATGCTAAAAATTTATTCCACCGAGCAAGCGCGCGCCATTGACCGCAGAGCAAGCGACGAATTCGCGATCCCAAGCGCCGAATTAATGGCGCGCGCGGGCAGAGCTGGGGCTACCTTGCTGCTTAGCCGCTGGCCTTTGGCGCAGCGTATTTTGGTGCTGTGCGGGCCGGGCAATAATGGCGGTGATGGTTATGTTGTTGCCAATTTGTTAGTTGCGGCGGTGCGCGATGTTTCGGTATTCGCGTTTGGCGAGCCTTTGCCTGAGCGCAACCCAGATGCCTATACGGCATGTCAGGACTTTCGCCAAAACGGTACGTTTATCGCTAAAAGTGAGTTAAATCAAGCGCTTGCTGATTCTGATTTGGTGGTAGATGCGCTATTTGGCATAGGCACGCGGCCACTGTCGGGCGAATTGGCGTTAATCGTCGCGCAATTGAATGCGCTCAATACGCCCGTGTTGGCCTTGGATGTTCCTTCAGGCTTAGACAGCGATACCGGTGCTGCCGAGGTAGCGGTGCGTGCGTCAGAAACCGTCACGTTCATCGTCTACAAACTTGGGCTGTTTACCGGCCAAGCGCGGCGCTTTGTTGGAAAGTTGAGTTTGGCACCACTCGATTTGGCTAGCGACATATTTTCTGGCATTGAACCCACGGCGTATGCGGCAACAGAGAGTGCTTTTGCTAAAACCGCGCGCACAGCGGCGGCGCACAAAGGGCAATTCGGCCATGTGTGGGCGGTGGGTGGCGCGCTTGGCTTTGCGGGTGCGGTGCATCTGTGTGCCCAGGCGGCGCTGCGTGCGGGTGCAGGACGTGTCAGCGTGATCACAGATGCTGCGAACGTCGCCGGTTTGGTCACGGCACGGCCAGAATTAATGGTGCGAAGTGAGGCGGTTATTCCGGAGTTTTTGCCGGGAATGGTATTGGCAATAGGCCCAGGGTTGTCCAAATCAGGCTGGGCACGCGCTTTGTTTGGCCAAGCAATGCAGTGGCCTGGGCCGCGTGTTTTTGACGCTGATGCACTGAATCTATTGGCTGAAATTGCGCCCGATAATGCTCAGCAAATGCTTGGCCTAAACACGGCACTAACTCCGCATCCGGCCGAGGCGGCCCGGCTGTTGGGCGTAGGCACCGCAGCAATAGAAAGCAATCGCCCTGCCGCTGCGCACGCGCTGGCAGCAAAATACGGCTGCGTGGTGTTGCTCAAAGGCGCGGGAACACTAATTGCCGCACCGAATTCGCCACTTCGCGTATGCGTGTTTGGAAATGCCGGTATGGCAACCGGAGGCATGGGCGATGTACTAACGGGCGTTATCGCAGCACTCCTCGCGCAAGGGCTTAGTGCTTTTGATGCCGCCGAACAGGGCGCTCTGCTGCACGCTCAGGCTGGCGATCGCGCCGCTGTAATGGGTATGCGCGGCCTGCTTGCTGGGGATGTAATCAATGAGCTTCGTGGAGTCATGAATCCTTGAACACGCATTCGAGTCCTATGCTGGAGTGTCGGCTGCGTGACGAGGCAGCAACCATCGCGATTGGCGCAGCGTTAGCCACTGGCTTTGTCGAGTTACGCGTGCAAGCGCCGTCCATGCCGCTATGCATACATTTGCTTGGGGAATTGGGTGCCGGAAAGTCCACGCTCGCACGCGCCTTGCTGCGCGGCTTGGGCGTTAGCGGCAAGATCAAAAGCCCTACCTATGCGTTGGTGGAGCCCTATGACACTCGCCATGGATTGCTGCTGCATATGGACTTATATCGTTTGAGCGAAGCGGCAGAATTGGAATATCTAGGAATAGATTCGCTGTTTGCTCAGGCAACGCTTTTGCTGATCGAGTGGCCCGAGAAAGCGGGCGCGCTGTTGCCAGAGCCGGACCTTAAAATTTCTCTTAGCCATAATAGCGATGCAAACCAGGAGGGGCGCAGGTTGCAAATATCCGGAGCCAGCGTTAGTGGAAACCTTCTAATGCCTAAATTGACTGCGTTTTTCTGAGAATTAACTTGTCAAATCAACTGCTTAGCGCTTAAATATAAGAACTTTGTTAGGTTTGTACGCTTCTATGCGCTTTCTAAACGGTTATTTCATAGCAGCTCTTGCGCTATTGCACGCCTGCTCGACGGCAAATGCCGCCGACGTTAAGGCGGTACGCCTGTGGGCCGCAAACGATCACACCCGCGCAGTTTTGGATGTTTCCAAGCACGTTGAATACAAGTTATTCATGTTGGAAAACCCAGCGCGTTTGGTATTGGATATCAAAGACTCGAAAACCACGAACGCTTTGGCCGCGCAACCCAGCGGCATGGTGACCGGCCTACGCAGTGGCGTGCCGAGTAAGGATCAGCTGCGTATCGTGTTCGATTTGAGTAGCCCGGTGCGCCCGAAGAGCTTTCTATTGCCGCCTACCGAGCAATTTGGCCATCGTTTGGTGCTGGATTTGTACCCCGAGGGTGCGGCTGCGCCGCCTGCTATGGTGGTTAAGCGCGCTGAGTCAAACGGTGGCAAGAGCGGCCGCAATTTAGTCATTGCCATTGACGCCGGGCATGGCGGCGACGATCCGGGTGCGATTGGCCCGACTGGCTTATATGAGAAAGAAGTCACGCTAAAAATCGCGCTGTCACTAGCGGAAAAAATCAATGGTGAAGCGGGAATGGAAGCGGTATTGACACGCGACAGCGATTTTTACATCCCGCTGCAAGAACGCTTCGAAAAATCACGCACCAGCAAAGCGGATTTATTTATCTCGATCCATGCGGACGCATTTAATTTATCAAGCGTACGTGGCTCCTCGGTTTATGTATTGTCGCAACGGGGTGCCACGAACGAAGCAGCACGCTATTTGGCTGATCGCGAAAATCGCTCGGATTTGGTTGGTGGCGTATCCTTGGACGACAAAGATGCGACCTTGGCAGCGGTGCTGCTTGATTTATCGCAAGGCGCAACCGCTGATGCCAGCGCTAATGTCGCCCAGCAGGTACTGAGTGCTTTAACTAGCGTTGGCAAAGCCCACAAGCGCTATGTTGAGCGCGCGAATTTCGTGGTTTTGCGCTCGCCAGATATGCCGTCCATGCTAATTGAAACCGGCTTTATCTCAAATCCTGAAGAAGAGAAAAATTTGAACAGCGCGCAATACCGCAGCCGTATGGCAGATGCGATTTTGGATGGCGTGCGCAATTATTTTAATTCCTCGCCGCCGCCCGGAACCTGGATCGCACAGCACGCCAGCCCAAAGCGCCACATCGTTATGCGCGGTGAAACCCTCAGTGATATCGCGGTGCGACACAGCGTCAGCATCGCGCGCATTCGCCAAGTCAATGGCCTGCGCACGGATGCAGTTCGAACTGGGGCGGTTTTGAAGA
>JAYVAQ010000381.1:0-9016 GCA_043750875.1 Rhodanobacteraceae bacterium | reverse complement strand
TCGGCGCGGGTCTCGGCTTCGTTCATTTCAGCTGTAGTAGTTAGTGTTTATGGCTCCTTGGCAGTATGTCGGAATTACCAACAAACTGCTTCTTCTTCCATGTTGCCTAACGCGATTGCCGCAACGCGGCAACAGGAGATAGCCCAGGGCAGCGCCCTGGGAACGGCGACCCACATAACCCTAAGCCCTGAAGGGGCGACACATTTTGCGGCGACACACCAAAATCGTTGCGCCCTTTCAGGGCTAGCGAAATTTACGAACATTTACCCAGGGCGTTGCCCTGGGCTATCACCTTGCGCCCCTTTGGGGCTGCGTCCATAAGTCAAGCGCAAGTCAAGTTATTAGACAAGCGCACAATTGCCTGAGATCGGGCGATTCAAACTAATGTAAAGCACGACATTCGCTTTACATGCCGCAACGCGGCAACATGAGATAGCCCAGCAGCTTATGCGCCGAGGCTACCAACGCCACTTTTGCAGACTTTCCAGACGCTATCTGGAAAATCGCAGACCCAGGGCGTTGCCCTGGGCTGTGATAGTTCGCGCCGTTGGCGCTATAAAATTTGGCGAAGTTGAACGATGGAAAGAATTCCCCAATCACTGATTGGGATTTTCCCGCCACACCAAACTTTGTAGATTGGTCAGACAGCGCCTGACCAATTCGCGCGGCATTTTGAAAAAGAGTGACATATTTGCTCACAACAACCCACGAATCGCCGCTAAAACCTCCGCACTCTCGGCATCCAACGCCGCAATTTCATCCATGATTACCTCCGGGCTGCGATGCGCAATTACTTCGCACTGCCCGCGCTTGACGCAGCGACGCCTGCGCACTATTCACCGTAGTACTTGCGTGCAACGCATCCGCGATCAAGCGAGCGAGCAGTGGATCATTAAAGCGTAGCCACCAAGCCGCCAGCGATTTTTCGCCGCGCGCAGGTACGGCATCAGCTGCGGACCACGTTGCCGGAACATCGTTGATTTCCGCACTCAAACGCGCGAGGACTTGCACGCAGCCGCTAAGCCCCAAAAGTGCCGCTGCGGTCATCGCTGCCGCGCGCTGGATCGTGTGCATCTAGCTGCTATGCAAACGCATTAACGGCGGGCAAACTGCTTTTGCGTTTCATAGGTTTTCCTTTGCTCAAGCCTGATCGCTAAGCGCACCCGGGAGAGCGATTTGCTAGTCTGTGCGCTAGCTAGCTTAGTGGAGCGACTAACTTTGCTAAGCGACTTTGCAAAGTGACTCTGAAAAATTTCTAAGAGAAAATAATGTCGCTGCTTGCCGATGCATTCCACACACGAATGACGCGCCGCTGCGAGTGGTGTGGATCAAAGCCAAGGATGCTGACCGATGCCGCATCAATGGCAAAATGCTGGCCCAGCGACACCGGCTGGCCGATCCACCGGGCTGCAAAAACCCGCCCGAAATGCCCATGTGAGAACAGCGCAACTGCACCGGTGTAGCCGAGTAAGCGGGTAATCAACTGATCTGCGCGCGCGGCCACTTCAGCAGGCGTCTCGCCGCCCGGACTGCCGTGCTGCCATAGATTCCATTCGGGGTTAAGCAGGCGAATATCGGCGCTACGCACACCTTCATAAGCCCCGTAATTCCACTCCGCCAAATTTGCCTCGATTTGCGGCTGCGGCAAGCCTGCCAATTCGCACGTTGAATATGCGCGCAGCCGAGGGCTGCTGAGCACCTGCGAAAAATGCATGTTTTTCAACGTTACCGCAAGTTGCCGCGCCATCGCCTCACCGTTCGCAGTCAACGCCAGATCAGTGTAGCTCGTGTGCTTGCCCAAGCGCGACCACTCGGTTTCGCCATGGCGAATAAAATAGATCTGCAGCGCTGACTCTGCTTGCGCCACCGCCCGTTCTGAATTTGTGGCTGAATCAGTGGGCATGCACCTTGATCCATTCAACGTAGCGATCCATCCACGTTTGCATAAATTTCAGGCTACCTGCGCCGATATTGCCAGCGTCATCAAACAAACCTTCCTTGGCCTGCACAAAGGCCTCAGGCAAGCCAAGCGTGGGCATGTCCAAACCCGCCAAAATGTTGCGTAAATGCTGTTGCGCCATCGCGGTACCTGCAGCACCGGGCGAGACGCCTAATATGCCCGCTGGCTTAGCTTTCCAAGCACTTTGACCATAAGGGCGCGAAGCATGGTCAATGGCATTTTTAAGCACGCCTGGAATCGAGCGATTGTATTCCGCGGTGACGAATAGCACGCCTTGATTGGCATTTAGCGCCGCCTTGAAACGCGTGACAGGATCCGCCGGATTGGCATCATCATCTTGATTGTAAAGCGGCAAATCGGCGATCGATAATGGCGTGAATTTGAATTCTGCGGGCGCCAGTTTGACAACAGCCTCCGCCAACTTACGATTCAGCGATTCGCGCCTCAGGCTGCCGACGATCACCGCGATCTGGTAGTTACTCATGACCTGCTCCAATAGTTTTAAGCGCGTGTTTTAGTGCAGTGAGCTTAGCACCAGCTTCTCGAGCTTCAGTGCTGCAACGTACAGAACTGCGCCGCGTTGACGCGCAACGTCAGCACTAAGGCTACTTCGTTGTAGGTGCCGTTTTTTTGCTCGTTTGGTTCAAAGGAATTCTTATTAACGCCGAAATCGCCTCCTATTTGAGCGTGCGCATCAACACGCTCATTATCCGCTGCCTGGATTTAATCCATGAGCTATAAAGTTTTGATCCTTACCGACGTTGAAGACGACGCCCGCACCTTAGAAACGGTGATGGCCAGAGCGGGCGATGGCCCGTTCAAGACCGAGTGTTTGCAGCGATTGGAAGATGCAGTCGCACGGATTGCCAAAGGCGGAATCGATGCCGTGTTGGTCGATTTGACGCTGGCAGACAGCGACGGGATTGCCACATTCGATGCGATCATGGATGCGGATACGCAAATGCCGATCATGATTTTGAGCGCGACGGAGGAAGAGGCCTTAGCCATTGAAGCGGTACAGCGCGGCGCACAAGGCTATTTATCTAAAGGCTATTTCAAAAGCTACATCGTGCCGCAAGGACTACGCAATATCATCCAACGCAAGGCATTCGAAGAAGCCCAGTATCGGGAAAAAGCGCGCGCAGAAATCACTTTAAACTCGATCAGCGATGCAGTCATCGGCACCAATGTCGACGGCATCGTGGACTATTTGAATATCGCCGCCGAAAGCATCACCGGCTGGACCCGCGAGGAAGCCTTTGGCCACCCGGTCAGCAATATATTCAAAATAATCAACGGCTTAACGCGCGAACCCGAGCGCAACACAGTGCAACTTGTGCTGCAGTATGAACAGCCAATGGGTTTACCACCGAACACACTATTAATTAGGCGCGATGGCAGCGAGCTATCCATCGAGGATTCGGCCGCACCTATATACGACGGCAGCGGTAAGCTCAATGGCGCAGTGATTGTATTTCGCGACGTCAGCGTGGTGCGCGCAATGACCGAGAAGATGGCGTTTTTGGCCCACCATGATTTCCTAACCCAATTGCCGAACCGCTTTTTGTTGAACGACCGCTTGAGTCAGGCAATCGAATTCGCGCATCGCAATGACCACCTTCTAGGCGTGCTTTTTTTGGATTTGGATGGTTTCAAACAAATCAACGACTCGTTAGGACATGCGATGGGTGATTGCGTATTGCAATCAGCAGCGCGGCGGCTAATTGAGTGCGTACGCGCCACCGACACCGTGAGTCGGTTAGGCGGCGATGAGTTTGTGGTACTGCTACTCGATTGTGTGGACGCAAGCGCAGTGAGCGCCATCGCTGGGAAAATTCTGGCGGCCATGGCGTTGCCCCATGTAGTGAGCAGCGTCGATTTGCACGCGACGACGAGTATTGGGATCAGCCTGTTTCCCGACGATGGCATTGATGCCGCAAGTTTGATTAAAAAGGCAGACGCAGCGATGTATCAAGCCAAGCAAAGCGGCCGCAACAATTATCAGTTTTCTAGCGCGCAGGCTTAGTCGCTTGGCTAGTTTGGCGCGTGCCGCCAATGTGCGCAAACGAACTGCGATAGAGCGATTTATAAGCGATAAACCCACGCATGACCGACTCAATTCCAACCCAAAGCGCTGATCCGATCAAACAAGCCGGCACACAAGCCGACGCAGCGTCCTTAACAGCAGCTAGCGCTGGCAAAGCTGGGCCCGCACCGCGCACAGCACTTTCGCGACGAACTCTCATTAAGCTGGCAATTAGCGCACTTGTGCTTTGCCTACTGGCCGCTTTTTTGGCACGTAATTTAATTTTAGGCACGCCTGTAACAAGCTATGCAGCAACCATTACAGCGCTCCAGCAAACCGTAGTGGCATCTGGTCGTATCGCTACACCACAGCGGGTGTCGGTCGCGTCAGTTTTGGCTGGCCGGATAGCAGCGATCCCGGTGCAGGAGGGGCAAACAGTGGAACGCGGCCAGCTATTGATCGCACTCGATGATCAGGACTTGAAGTCGACGCTGGTGCAGGCGCAAGCGGGCGCAATGCAAGCCAGCGCCGCGCTACGCAAACAGCGTGAGCTTGCGCTACCCAGCGCGGTGCAGGCGCTCGCCAGCGCGCAAAGCCAGCAAAACCAGGCGCAGCAACAACTTAAGCGCATCTCAGATCTAGGCACACGCGGTTTTGTTTCGCAAATGCAGCTAGATGAAGCGCAACGCAATTTTGAGGTGGCACAGACGCAGACGCGCTCGGCGCAATTGTCAGTGCAGGCCAATCGCGAACAAGGCAGTGATGCAATCGCAGCGCAGGCGAGTTTGGCGCAGGCGCAAGCGAATGCGCAGCTCGCGGGCATTAAATTAGCACAGCACGCGATCCTCGCACCCGCAAACGGTACTCTGATTAGTCGCAGGGTTGAACCGGGCGATACCGTGGCGCCAGGCGTAGAGTTAATGCTGTTGGCCCCGCTTGGGCCGGTTGAGATCGTGCTGCTGCTCGACGAGAAAAATCTAGCGAAGTTGGCTATTGGGCAAAAAGCACGGGCGTCCGCGGATGCCTATCCAGACCAGCAATTTGACGCGCGCATCAGCTATATCAACCCTGGCATCGACGTCGCGCGTGGTGCGATTGCGATCAAGCTCAGCATCGCGACACCACCGACCTATCTGCGCCAGGACATGACCGTGTCAGTGGATATCGAAACCGCGTACGTTGCGCGTGCGCTGGTGATCCCCACGGCAGCCGTGCACGATCTTTCCAGCAAGACGCCCTGGGTCATGGTGGTAAGGAAAAAGCGTGCGGTGCATCAAACGGTTACCTTAGGCCTGCGCGGGGATGAGCAAACCGAAGTACTCAGTGGCTTGGCGGCAGGCGAGCCGGTACTTCTAGCGGCACTGACGAGTATTAAAGTGGGTCAGCGGGTGCGGCCCAACGCAGCACAATTACCCAAAAGCGCCGCGCCATGAACCCGCTACTGCCCTTTGAGTGGATTTTGGCGACACGCTTTATGCGCGAGGGCGCACTGCAGACTCTGTTTATAACCGCTGGCGTGGCACTGGGCGTGTCGGTGATCGTTTTTATGTCAGCACTATTAGGTGGCTTACAAAGTAGCTTATTTGATCGCACGCTAGACTTTCAGGCGCAAATTGTGGTTTCCGCCCCAGAAGAAGTTGCGCGCACACTGCATGAGGCGCACACCACTTTGCGCTATGCCAGTGTGATTCAGCCCCGCGCACAGCGTTTGCGCTCGGTGGATCAGTGGCAAAAAGTGGTTAAACAGTTGCGCAGCCGCAGCGACGTCGCAGTGGTTGCGCCAATTGTTTCCGGCGGTGGTTTGGTATTGCGCAACGACGCCAATCGTGCGGTCGCAATTACCGGCATGGAGCCAGAAAGCTATTTACGCTTGATTGCATTGGAGGCGAAAATGGTTGCTGGCAGTGCCAAGGTTGGCGCTACCGATATTGTCATAGGTACCGATTTAGCGCGTGAGCTAGGCGTTTCACTCAACGATAAATTGACGCTACAAACCGCCAGTGGTTCGGCGGATGGTAGTGCGGCGGGTGGCGCTGCTGTGGCTAGTGCAACGCTGACCGTGTCCGGCATTTTTGATTTTGGTCAGCGCGGTCAAAATAAAACTGCGGTCTATGTGGCGCTGCGCACGGCGCAAAGCTTGCTCGGCTTGGTCGGCGGTGCAACCAGCATTGGCCTGGATGCGAGCGATCCGTTTCAGGCCGAAATCTTGGCGCAATCGATTAGCCTGCAAACTGGTTTGAAGGCGGAAAGCTGGATCGTTACCAACGCTGATTTGTTCACGGCGTTGAATGGCCAAAACATTACCTTTTTCGTGATCAGGCTTTTTGTAGGCTTAAGTGCCGCGCTCGGAATCGTCAGTGTTTTGGTAGTTTCAGTCTTGCAAAAGTCAAAGGAAATCGGCATTTTGCGCGCCACCGGCACGACCCGCATACAAATTTTGCGGCTCTTTCTGGTGCAGGGCGCGCTCTACGGCTTGTTTGGATCCTTAGTAGGTTCTGGCTTAGGCTGGGCGTTTTTGGTCGCCTGGCGTGGTTATGCACGAAACCCCGATGGCACGGCATTTTTCACGATTAACTTTGAACCGATGTTGTTTTTGTATGCCGCCATCGGTGCGCTACTGGTAGGCACTCTTGCAGCCGTGTTCCCAGCGCAGCGGGCGGCACGACTTGACCCGGCGATTGCGATTCGGGGCTAGTGGCAAAGTGACTGCGTCCGCTACTGAGCTTGATTTTTCCGACGAAAACGCGAAGCAAACGCTGCGTTTGGTGGGCATAAAAAAGAGCTATGCGATCGGCAAACCTGGCGAGGTGGAAGTTTTGCATGGCATCGATTTGACCCTAAACCGTGGCGAATTCGTAGCGCTGATTGGCCCGTCAGGATCGGGCAAATCCACCTTGCTCAACATGATTGGTTTGCTCGACAAACCCAGCGCGGGGGAGCTGTATTTGACCGGCGTTGCAAGCACTGAGCTAAATGATCATGACTTGACTGCGCTGCGAGCCAAGGCGATCGGCTTTGTGTTTCAATTTCATAATTTGCTGCCCGCATTTACCGCGTTAGAAAATGTAATGCTGCCGCTGCTCGCCGAACGCGGACGCAGCGATGCGGCAATGCGGGAACGAGCCGCGTTGCTGCTGGACAAAGTGGGCCTAACGCCGCAGGCTAACAATCTTTCTAGCGATCTGTCCGGCGGCCAACAACAGCGTGTTGCGATTGCCCGGGCATTGGTGATGCAACCGGCACTGGTGCTTGCCGATGAGCCCACCGGCAATTTAGACACGCAATCTGCTGACAGCATTTTTTCGTTGATGCGCGAAGTTTCTCAAGCGAGCGGCACAACATTTTTAATCGTCACCCATGACCCGCGCCTCGCGCAGCGCTGTGATCGGATCATTGATTTGGTGGATGGCAAGATCGCGTCCGATCAACCAAATATAGTTGCTACAAGCAAAGCCTAAAAGCGCTGCTGGCTCTGCCTGTCTTTATCCTGACGATGGTGCTACTCGAAGCCATCTGCCATGATTTCACCCATCGCAGCGACCGAAAATCGCCGCACAATCAGTGTTTCGTTGCCTAGTTGATCGCGTACGCTCAGGCGCAGCTCGGCGTTATTTAGCCCGGCGAGTGGGGTATTCAGCGGCAGCGTGCGCACCCACGGCGCGCTGGTCACAACTAAGCCGGCAAGCTCAGTTCCGGCGGCGTTACCGTTGACATTGAAGTTGGCGCGCAAAGACAGGCTGCTTAAATTGATGCCGCTGTCGGCATCGAAGAAGCCGAAGCGAAACGCATTGAGTGCTGCATTGCGGCCGGGCATTGGCAGGCCCATCGTGGCGGTGGGCTTTTGTTCGTCGTGATCCCAGCCAAACGCGGCTGCGCCTGCGGCATTTTCATTGATCGGTGCACCTAAATCGATCCAGCGCGCGAACAGCATTTTTTCATCGATACTCAAACTGGGTGCGCTGCCAGGCGGCGGCATAATGCTGCCAGTGAAGTCGATATCGGCGTCGTTGGCATCGGCGCCAGCGGGTAGAGTGCTGGCTTGTCCAAGCGTGGATTCACTCGGGTGATCAGTATTGCTCCAGCCGTCCAGTCGGCGGCCGTAGAGTTTCCAGATCAGCATGCTGCGGCGTGCCTGGAATTTGCGGATGTAGCGCGAAGCATTTTGTTGACGCCAAATCGCGCCATCAATCACTGGCTTGTAACCATATTGCGCGTTTGGGTCTTTCGCTAAGCGGTTGTAGGTATTTTCCACGCCACCCACGATGCTGAGGTCGTCTAAGCGCAAATTTCCTTGCATGTTGCTAGCGTTGTGGCAGCTGATGCAGCTGCGGCTCAAAATCGGTTTGATATCCCTCAAATATTCCACGCTGACCATGCGTGCATCCACAACGCGCAGGGCCGGACTGCCATCTGGGTTTTGCGTCAATAGCGGCGTTTGCTCAGTTAGATCGCGCACCAAGGTTTCACCGCGCCCGGCTGCGGTTTGCGCAAAATCGGTAGGGGCTTGCGCATGCGCATGGCAGCCACCGCAATCCGTTCTGATTTCGCCCGGGCGCAGCTGATGCCAAGTTTGCGCCATGTTAAGAACCAAACCATCCCGGTCTAACGTTTGAAAAGTAAACGACAAATCGGCTGGAATTTTGGCGATAAAGCTGGTGTCTGGATTGCCGTCCGGGTCCGTGATCGGCTGACCCTGCAAATTGCTGTTGCGCACTGGGAATTCGCCCAAAATGCGGTAACGCTCGTTGCCGCCGTGCTGTTGAAAGCCAACCACGTTGCTGAGCGGCCCATAGCTTTTATGCGCCACGCCCTCCATCGCCAGAATGCGTATCGCATGAATATCGCTATTGCCGTATTTGCCGGCATCCGCACCTTGTGTGAACCAGTTGGAATTGGTGTTGTTCTCGCCCGTGTTGAAAGCGTCCCAACCTTGATAAACCAGTGAAGGGCTGTAGCCGGGTTTGGTGTCGCGCTTGTACATGCTGGCAGTACCAACCAAACCAAACGGCGTGCCCGCCGGCAGCGACGCA
>JAYVAQ010000380.1:0-23300 GCA_043750875.1 Rhodanobacteraceae bacterium | reverse complement strand
CCAACTAGAAGCGACCGAATTTGCTGAAACAGCCAATTTATGCCAGTTTGCGGCAACCGTGCCGGTGCCTGAAAACGGCGCACAGATTTTATTGCGCACCTTGCTTGAGTTGGGCGTGGACACCATTTTTGGTTATCCGGGCGGCGCGGTTTTGCCGCTGTATGACGCGATGTATGACCAGCCAGCGCTTCGCCACATCTTGGTGCGGCACGAACAAGCAGCGGTGCATGCGGCGCAGGGTTACGCGCGCACCACCGGGCGCATCGGCGTGGTTTTGGTGACATCAGGCCCAGGCATGAGTAACACCACCACCGGCCTGCTCGACGCGTTGAGCGATTCCTGTCCAATTTTATGCATCAGCGGGCAAGTCGCAACGACCGTCATCGGCACCAATGCCTTCCAAGAGTACGACGCGATCAGTATTTCCCGCAGCGTCACCAAATGGAATTATCAGATTCGCAGCGTGACGGAAATCGCCACCAAGGTGCGCCTTGGCTTTGCGATTGCCACCGGCGAGCGGCCAGGGCCGGTGCTGCTAGATTTCCCTAAAGATTTACAGCTGCAAACGCTGCCTACTCATAACGTTGTTGCGCCAAGCGTGCTGACGCGCGCAACTATGGCCGCTAGTGAAACGACGCCAGGATCAGACTTCGCCAAAAATATTGCCGCAGCCGTGGCACTCATAAAGGCGGCGAAACGCCCGGTAATTTACGCGGGCGGCGGCGTTATTAATTCCGGCGATGCGGCATCCGCTTTGCTAAAAACTTTGGTGCATGCCTTGCACGCGCCTTGCACGTTAACCTTAATGGGCCTAGGTGCGTTTCCCGCAAGCGATGCACTTTTTTTGGGGATGTTGGGCATGCATGGCACGTTGGAGGCAAACCTTGCCATGCACCACGCCGATTTAGTGATTAATGTCGGCGCACGTTTTGATGATCGCGTCACTGGCAACTTGGCGATGTTTAGCCCGAATGCCAAAAAGATTCATTTCGATATCGATGCGTGCTCAATCAATAAAGTCGTCAAAGTCGATGTCGCTGTTGTTGCCGATTGCGCCCAGGGTTTGGCGGCGCTCATGCAGGCGCTGGAATCGCACCGATTTGACGCCGCACGTCTAGATGGATGGTGGCAAACCATTGCCGAATGGCGTGCGCAACGCTGCTTGGCATTCCCTGATTTAGCGCACGAAATTAGCCCGCAACAGCTGCTCAGCACACTCAACACAGCCCTGCAGAGCTTCGATGCGATAGTAAGCACCGACGTAGGTCAACACCAAATGTGGGCCGCGCAGTATTTGCGTTTTGATGCGCCCAGGCGCTGGCTCAGCTCTGGCGGCGCAGGCACTATGGGCTATGGCTTGCCCGCCGCGATCGGCGCGCAAATCGCGTTTCCGAATCGCACGGTGGTGTGTGTTAGTGGCGATGCCTCGATCTTAATGAATATCCAAGAGCTTGCCACCGCCATACAGCACCGCGCGCCGGTGAAGGTCGTGCTTTGCAACAACGGCTATATGGGAATGGTTCGGCAATGGCAACAGCTCGTACACCAGGGCCGCTACAGTCACAGCTATACCGCCGCTTTGCCCGATTTCGTCGCGCTCGCGCGCGCGTTTGGCTGGGCCGCTAGGCGCGTGGAGGACCCAGCCGAGTTAGCTCAGGCGCTGGATGAATGCCTGCACAGCGAGCAAGCGTTTTTTCTGGACGTGCGTGTTAAAGCGTCAGAAAACTGCTTTCCAATGATCCCAGCGGGTGCTGGCCATCAACAGATTCAGCTGGGCGAAAATCGTTGGTATCAAGCACCACCTTAAGCGAGTTTGATTTGCGCCACGATCAGCTCAGCAATGCGCTCGGCTTGTTGTCGAATTTCTGGTACTGCCATAGTTTCTAAGCGCTCACCGTAAGTCAAAACACCCAGCGTGTAGATGTGCTCGCCCACGCGGCCATCGTTATCGACGTGTAGGCCAAAGCCGCTCTGACTTGCTTTTAGCAAGCCGGCCGCTATCAGTGAACTGACCAGCGGCCAATCTTGAGCACGATAATTTGGCCCGCGCGCGTCAAGGACGAGGGCATAGTCATTTGCGTACGTTTCCATCATCACGCGGCCTGCAATTTGCACGCACAGTGCGGTATCCGAGCGCGATTGCACATCGACAAAGCGCCCAGGGATGCGCGAAAGCTGGCCTGAGGATTCCAACGCACGCACAAGCTCAGCAACACTTGGCGGCATACGGTGCCGGTGTGTGCCCCACAGAGAACCCGCGCGCCGCAGTATTGAGACTCGTTGAGATGGTGTCCATTGGCCAAAAATCTCGGCGGTAACGCTGCGTAAAGCATTTAGCACCGCGCGCCAATCGACAGCGTCTGCTTTTGCGCGCGCAAGTTCCGCACGCTGTGCCTGCAGAAAAAGTCGCGGAGTTTGGCTGTGTTGAACAAAATTTGGCGCGAGCTGCCAGATCGGTACGGCGCATGCAAAGTTTGCCGCTGGCAAACGCGCGTTCGGCGATAGCATTTTAATCCCGCCACACCAACCCAGCCTATGCAATGTCTGCGCGCTATCAATACCGGTTAGGCCGCTACCAATAATCAGCGCGGTATCGCTGGGCGTATGTGCAGGCAGTTCTGATAAACGCCAAGGCCCAAGGTGCCAACGTGGGTGGCTGATCAAGGCTTTATATTCGCCAGCACCCAGCGCCAAAATGACGTGCGGTGCCTGCAACTGTAAGCGCTCGCCCGCGCCGGAAAGCAAATATTGCTGACCCAATCGAGTGACTTGCGTTACCTGCAGCCGCATTGAGCTAATCCTGCCTGAGCCCGCCAACGCGTCGCGTTTCGCCTGCTCAAAAACCTCGCGAACGTAATTGCAGTAAACCGCACGTGGCGCAAAAATTTCACGAACTGCCGCGCTGTATTCGCTTAGTTCTTTGCCAAATTCCTGCTTGCTCAAATACTCGCAAAAATGCAGCGGTTGAGTGCTATCTAGTGACATTTGATCCGCGCGCACATTCAAAAGATGCTCTGGGCGCGCACCGGCAAAAGGCAACCCCGCAGGCAAGCTCTCCGATGGATCTAAAAGCGCGATATTGAGCGCCGGATTGCACCGTATCAAGGCAATGGCGCAAGCGATACCAGCAAAACCAGCGCCGACAATCGCGACATCAAATGGCTGACTCATAGCCCTAAAACGCTGCGAAATGCGCAGCTTTCTCCGGGCTCAGCGCCACCCGCAATACCAAACGCTCCAGTGCCAGCCAAGGATCCCCAGCCCGCCGCCCTTTCACGGTTTGATCGACGGCAGCACTTTCTGCCACGCGCTTTTGCCAATCCCGCAGCGGTGCCCGCGCGAGCGCGCGTTCGTAGAACTTCTGCCTTGCAGGCCAAACCCCACGCATAGGATAGAGCCGCGCGACTGCGGCCGTGCCACCACTTGCTTTGGCCGCGCTAAGTTCATAAACCAACTCGATTTGCCGCACCAACGTGCTCAAAATCATGAAAGTCTCCTCGCCTTCTTGCGCCAATGCCCGCAACACCCGCACCGCGCGCTCAGCATCGCCTAGCAGTGCCGCATCAGCCACGCTCGCAGAATTAAAGCGCGCGCCGTCTGCGACAAACTCTTCGACATCAGCGGCACTGATATAGCTCGCTGCCGCAGCGGTTACGCCGCCTTGCACCTTGGCCGCAGCCAGCAACGTCAAGCCATCCAATTCTTGCTTAGCCGCAAGCAAATTTCCCTCGACGCGATCCGCCAATTCCGCCGCCGCGTCTTGCTCAAGCTTTAACCCAGACAGTGCCGCGCGACGCACCAACCAGGGTGGCAATTCCTCCCGCTTCAACGGCCAGAAAATCAGCTGTGCGCCGACCTCGTTGATTGCCCGCACCCACGCCGCACGCTCCAGATCTTTCTTCCATTCTGGGCAAATGACCAACAATAAAATGCCTTCAGGCGGATCCTTGCACCAATTGGCCAGCAGCTCGGTGCCTTCGGCATCGATCTTGCCGCTGCTCAAACGCAGCTCAATCAGCTTTTGCGAGGCGAAAAGCCCCATCGCCTGCGCTTCATAGCGTACATCTGCCCAGTCCAGGGTACTGTTCACATCAAACACATGGCGCTCAATAAAACCCGCCGCACGCGCTGCGCTACGTAGCTGATCCGACGCCTCTAGCACCAGCAGCGGTTCGTCACCACACAATAAATAGGCGAATTTAAGGGCACCGCTCAGATGGCGGGCAAATGCATCGGGTCGAATTTCCATCCGGCTATTTTGCCTGACTGCAAGGAGTAGCGGCTAGCCTAGAGTTAGACGGCAATTTCAAATTGTTATTGATAAGAATATATTCGTAGTTAACAAAGCAACACTTTCATTTCGATATGCAAGCGTATAGCCTTACACTGTCAAATTGTGTACGAACGAGGCCGTAAATGACACGCAAACCTAGCTCGAAGCCTACCGAGGCTGAACTCGCGATACTCAATGTACTGTGGCAGAGCGGACCAAAACCGGTACGCGATGTCAATGAAAAATTGCAGGCAGGCAACCAAGCGACGGGCTACACGACGACGCTGAAGCTGTTACAGCTGATGCACGGCAAAGGCCTGGTGATACGCGACGAAAGCGAACGCGCGCATGTGTATGCCGCGGCGATGCCGAAGTCTCAGGTTGAGCATCAAATGCTCGGGGATTTGGTATCGCGTTTATTTGGCGGTTCTTCGCAACGTTTGGTGATGCAAGCATTAGGGCAAACGCCACCGGTCAGCCGTGTTGAACTCGATGAGATCCGCGCCATGCTCAATCAAATGGAGCAAGATTTATGAGCGCTTTTGAGTTGGGGCTGGGCGTCCAAACGCTGCAAATAATTGGCTGGGCGCTCTTGCACTCGCTTTGGATTGGCGCGGTGATCGGGGTCGTTTTTGCACTATTGCGGTCATGGGTTCGTGATCACATCAGCGTGCGCTATTGGTTGGGTGTGGGCTGTCTATTCGCCTTCGCAAGCATTGAATTCGCGCTGTTCGTGAATGCGCTGCACAGTGCAGTTTTGTTGCCGCCTGCGGTGCTATCCGCATCCGCATCTGCATTTGCGCATAGCACCAGCACGATAGACGGCGCAGGTGCGCCGCAGCAACTCGCAATGCAGGACGGCGCGGTGCCCTTGACGCTGCTGATCGGCTTCGCTTGGCTTTTGGGCGTGGGCATTAGCGCATGGCGATTGATGCGTTCACACCGCACTTTGCGTTTGCTTGCTCTCAACGCGAAATCAGACAACTATTCCGAGCTGCGGCGCTTATGCGCGCCGTTGCTGGATTTGCTGCATCTGCGCACCAAGGTGCGTTTTGCGGTGAGTGAACTCATTGATGTCCCGTGCGTCATTGGCTTGTTTAAGCCGCTCGTGCTGTTACCGGCGGCGTTACTGGCGCGCATGCCGCAAGATCAATTGGAATTGGTGCTGCTGCACGAACTCAGCCACATTAAAAGTGGCGATTTATGGATCAACTCCGCCCAAATCGTGTTGGAAGTACTGATGTTTTTTCACCCCGTCGTGCATTGGATCAGTGCGGATATCCGGGCAACCCGCGAACGCCGCTGTGATCGCGCCGTACTCAGCGTGCGTGCGGCACCGGTGCGCTACGCGCATGCGCTGGTCAGTTTGGAGGAGTTCCGCCACGAATTTCGCGGCTTGGCGCTGTCCGCTACCGGCGGCGAGTTGAGTTCGCGCGTACGCGACATTTTGGCATCCCGCGCCAGCGGCGTTACGATCAATACGCGCCGAACCATGCGTGGTGCGATATTGGGTTCATTGGCAGCGACCGTGGTGCTAGTGGGCGCGGTCGCCAGCGCTTTTATGCCACGTGGCGCTGATGACTCTACCAACATTACCGCCAAGCCAAGCAGTAGCGTCCAAGTTTTACCGCTGGCAATAAATGCGCCTGGGGTAATAGCGAAGCCTGGGGTAATAGCGAAGCCAGCGCTGACCACCGCCTCGATTGATCCATTCGTGCCAAGAAGTGCGACGCCAGAAACCCACCGGGAGCCGTTAGCAACGGCTACAACAAAAACTCAAAACACGATCGCCATCGCGCGCCGGGTGTTGTCTACACGCAAAAATCGTTTGGCAATAGCTGCGCTGCCGAAGCAGGATTTCGCACGCATGATGGCACCTGCGTTGTTGCCAATCGCAGCACTGGCTGAAAGCGCAGAGGAAGCTAGCGCAGTTCAGGCACCGAAAGTGATCGCGCGCGTGCAGCCAGCGTTTGCGCCCGGGCAGCAAAAGTTGCAGGCGTTTACCCTGAGTTTTAGCCTTGACGCGGCCGGAATTCCCCAGCAGATCAGCTTAGCGCGCGGTCAAGCCTCGAGAAAGCAACTACTGGCTGCGCAAACAGCGCTTGCGCAATGGCGTTTTGAACCCGAGGCCAGCGCGAAATTCGCGGGCAATAGGCTGGAGCAGTCGTTCTCGTTCCAAGAGCTAGGCTCGGACCGCTGCAGCGTTGGCACCCGCATTTGCCGCTAAATTTTTGGCGGCGCTTTATCAAGCGTTTTTAGAACGCGTGGTGCTGACGGCAGTAATGTGGTTTTACACCGTCAAATCTAGGCCATCACGATGGCGACAAACCGCTGAGCCGCGAAGTAATTGGGCATATGCACAGCAGGCTTTTTGACCAACATTCACCTGGCAATTTTGGACAAGGTGTCTAACGGTGCCGTGTGCAGTTTTTGGAAGGGAATTAAGTAACCCACAAAAGAAAGCCGCGATCACTCGCGGCTTCTTTTGCTACGACTCAATTGCAAACTTACTTAGCAGTGACCCGCGCCGACACGCGGCGGTTTTTCTGCTGGCCTTCTTGGGTGGCGTTATCGGCCACCGGATTTTCATCGCCATAACCTTCGCTGCTTAAGCGCGATGCATCCACGCCTAAAGCCACAACAGCATTCATCACCGCAGCTGCGCGCTCACCCGATACTTTCAGGTTCGCGTCTTTTGCGCCGGTGTTGTCGGTGTAGCCGCCAATTTTGAGCGCCACGTTCGGGTAGGCCTTCATAATCGCGGCAATATTGCCGATCTGCTCATTTGATTCTGCACGCAGGGTGCTGGCACCCGTGTCAAACAAGATGCGGTCGAAATCAAACCAAGTCTCTTTGTCTACAGACTTGCTGGCATCGGTGACAAAACTCAGCAAATTCGTTTCTACGCCGCGTTCCGGCAAGCTCACCTTGACGTCACCCGGAAGGGTGGTTTCAATGTTTGCGCCCAAATCTGGGAACACGCTGGCGACTGGCGTTGGATCGACCGCCGCTGGCTCAACTACAGGCGGCGTTACTTCTGGAACTGCCGGTGCAGTGACAGCTGGCGCAGTTGCTGCTGCCAGGGCTGCAACATCGACGGCGGTGGCTTCATCACGTGGTAACAACGGGATAATCATCAGCGCAACAATGTTGATGATCTTAATCAACGGATTGATCGCAGGGCCGGCGGTATCTTTGTACGGATCACCCACGGTATCGCCGGTAACAGCAGCTTTATGCGCTTCTGAGCCTTTGCCGCCGTGATGGCCTTCTTCGATGTATTTCTTCGCGTTATCCCAAGCGCCGCCGCCAGTGCACATCGAAATAGCAACGAACAAGCCGGTCACGATGGTACCCATCAACAAGCCGCCCAATGCCGCTGGGCCCAAGGCAATACCGACCAACACTGGCACGATAATCGGCAACAAGCTCGGCACAATCATTTCTTTGATCGCAGCCTTAGTCAACATATCGACCGCTTTGTCGTACTCAGGCTTCGCGGTGCCTTGCATAATGCCCTTGATGGTACGGAACTGACGGCGCACTTCCTCAACTACTGCCGAGGCAGAGCGGCCCACGGCTTCCATTGCCATCGCAGCAAAAAGATACGGAATCATGCCGCCGATAAACAAGCCAACGATCACTTTTGGATCGGACAATTGGAAGTTGGTGGAAATACCGACTTCGCCCAATTTATGCGTGTAATCAGCGAATAAAACCACTGCTGCCAAACCTGCAGAACCAATCGCATAGCCTTTGGTGACGGCCTTGGTGGTGTTGCCAACCGCGTCCAACGGGTCAGTCACATCACGCACGGACTTGCCCATTTCCGCCATTTCTGCAATACCGCCCGCGTTATCGGTGATCGGGCCATAGGCGTCGAGCGCGATAATCATGCCGGCCATGGAAAGCATGGACGTTGCTGCGGTGGCAATGCCGTACAGGCCTGCCAACTCATAGCTGGCCCAAATCGCGGCGCACACAGTCAATACTGGCAGTGCGGTGGACTTCATCGACACGCCCAAACCGGCGATCATGTTGGTGGCGTGGCCAAATTTGCTGGCCTCGGCTACTTTTTGTACCGGCGAATATTCGGTCGCGGTGTAGTACTCGGTGATCACCACTAATAATGCGGTCAATACCAAACCGACGAGCGTGCAATAGAAAATATTCATCGCAGGCACCGTGCTGCCTTCGCCACCCATCATTTGCATGGTAATCGGATAGAACGCAATCGCGCTCAGCACGCCAGAAATGATCACGCCTTTGTAAAGCGCGTTCATGATTTTGCCGCCTGGGCTAACCTTGACAAACAGCGTGCCAATGATCGAAGCGATAATCGAAACTGCGCACAGCACTAGCGGATATAACAAAGCATTGGCGCCCAAACCGACTGAAATTGAACCGATCAACATCGTCGCAATAATCGTTACTGCGTAGGTTTCAAACAAATCTGCGGCCATACCGGCGCAATCGCCGACGTTATCGCCCACGTTATCGGCAATCACGGCCGGGTTGCGTGGGTCATCTTCTGGAATGCCCGCTTCCACTTTACCGACCAAATCAGCACCTACGTCTGCGCCCTTGGTGAAAATACCACCGCCCAATCGCGCAAAAATCGAGATCAAGCTAGAACCAAATGCCAAACCGATCAAAGCGTTCAAAATCGCGCCTTGCGCAATGCCCTTATGCAGTAAGTATGCGTAGAAACCAGTAACGCCCATTAAACCTAAACCAACCACCAACATACCGGTAATTGCGCCACCCTTAAAAGCAATGCCCAAGGCCGCATTCATGCCCGAACGCGCCGCTTCGGCGGTACGCACGTTGGCGCGCACGGAAACGAACATGCCGACATAGCCCGCAACGCCGGACAAAACTGCGCCAATCACAAAGCCGATTGCGGTCAGCCAACTGCCTAAACCAAAACCGATCAGTACCGTTAAAATCACGCCGACGATCGAAATCGTCATGTATTGGCGGTCTAGATAGGCTTTTGCGCCCTCTTGAATCGCTTTCGCGATGGATTGCATTCGATCGTTGCCAGCAGGCTGCCGCAGAATCCACTGGGCAGTCAGCACCCCGTAAATTACCGCGATGATGCCGCAGGCAAAAGCGATCCATAGGCCGTATTGAACAAGCATGGGATGTCCTTGAGTTGAAAGATTAAAGAGTGAAAAAGCAAAAATGCCGCCTAAAACCAGTAATTACGCCCTGATTTCAGCCGAAAGGCGCCGGAGTATACGGGCGCAGGCCCCCTAAAGTTAAGGGGCGCTAACATAAGGCACTTGAAGAAACGGCAACACCGTTTGCAATTGCAATTTCGGCTTTGCCGCGCGGTTGCCCGCCTTGCGATGCAATGCCCGGCCATCTATCTCTAAGCGAAACTGGCGGCCCATAAATGCAAACATGCTGCCCATCGCGCGGAAAAACGCTTCAACGTTCGCGATCAAGGCCTTTTCTAGTGTGCTTGCCCGAGCTGCCAAATATTCGGGTTTACATTGATTCCCAGTCGCGAATCGTTACCGTTGCACGGCCAATTCAAGCGCCCCGACCTGTGCTAGGCGCGGTAAGCGTGTGGCATGATCATGCGATGTTTGCGCTGGCAAATCGTTTTGAATCTTGTCGCAGCGAACTCAAAACGGCACGTTCGCGTTAACTAAATCGGAGTTGAAAATTTGCACTACTTAATCATTTGGAGATTGCTCATGAAGCGCGCTTTTGTATGTCTCAGCTTTGCTATAGGCTTGTTTTCCGGCGCAGCAAACGCCCAAGTTGCTGGTGATCGCGTAGTTGCCTTTTGGGCCGAGGATGGCTTTTGGTATCCGGCAAAAGTGCAGTCCGTTAACCGACAAGTACGTGTCGTCTATGATGATGGCAGCGTTGCCTCAGTGCACAAAAGCGAAGTGCGCAGACTCGATTGGCGCGTGGGCACGGCGCTAGAATGCGACTGGCAAAACAAAGGTCAATTTTTTGCTGGCACGATCACCACGATCCGTGGCGAATCAATTTCCCTGCGTTATAACGACGGTGACACCGAAAGATTAACCGTCAGCAGCTGCCGCGAACGTGTTGCCGCTGAACGGCGTCGGGCTGACCGGCGCTAAACGCAGACGCCTAGATCACTCAACTTGACGCGGCCTGCGCGTCAAGCTTGCTGGTTGGTTGTGTTCAAGTGCGATGATTATTAGTTTAGTAGTAAGTAGTTTCAGCAGATTGTGTCTGGTTTCAATCGCCCATTCGTTAGCGTTATTGCCGCTGTGCTTTCATTCGCCACACTCCAACACCTCGGGCAGCTGATCTTGCGAGGGACTAACTGCGCAGCTTTGCTGCCCAACTCAAACGCCCTTGTCCACCTTGTTTGGATCCGTCCCCATAATCACCCGCGCATGCCGTTGATAGGTACAGTACGAAAAACCCCATTGAATCAACACGAGCAAGCGATTGCGAAAGCCAATCAAAAACATGACGTGCGCGAACAGCCAAAACCACCAGGCTACTAGCCCGGAAAATTTGAAGCCGCGTAAATCCACCACCGCTGCCATCCGGCCGATCGTGGCCAAATTACCGAAATCTTGATACGCAAACGCTGAGCCAAGCTTACCTTTTAGACGCAGCCGAATCGTTTTCGCCACATGCGCGCCCATTTGCTTGGCCGCTGGTGCTACTCCAGGCACAGGCTTGCCCGCAAAAGAAATACTGGCGAGATCACCGATAACAAATACGTCCGGCAAGCCCGGCAAGGATAAATCCGGCTCAACCTGCACCCGCCCAGCACGGTCAGTGCTTGCACCACATTGCGCCGCCAGCGCTTTGCCTAATGGATTTGCCGCCACGCCCGCCGCCCAAAGTACCGTGCGCGCAGCGAATCGCTCGTCGCCTAGAATAAAGCCTTGCGCGTCAATAGCGGTGACTGCCCTGCCTAGGTGCACCTGCACGCCCAATTTTTTTAGCTGTACCAGCGCACTTTCCGACAAACTTTCCGGCATTGAGGGTAATACGCGCGGCCCGGCTTCTAATAAATGCACCTGCGCCTGACGCACATCGGCATGGCGAAACTCTTGCACCAAGGTGTGCCGCGCGATTTCAACTAAGGTTCCCGCCAGTTCCACGCCGGTAGGCCCGCCGCCTACGACGGCAAAATTGAGCCACGCGGCGCGTTTTGCCGAATCTTCCTCGCGCTCCGCCGCTTCAAAAGCCGATAATAGACGTCGGCGTAATAGCATCGCATCGTCCAGCGTTTTCAGGCCAGGTGCGAATTCAGCCCATTCCGGATGGCCAAAATACGAATGCGAGGCCCCGGTCGCGACCACCAAATAGTCGTAGGTCAGCTCGCCGTGCTCACACTGCACGCGCCGATTCACGGTATCGATACTTTGCACCTGATCCAGGCGCACCGTGACGTTGCGCTGCTTGCGCAAAATGTAGCGCAAGGGTGCGGCGATATCGGGTGCGGACAAGCCCGCGGTCGCCACCTGATACAGCAAGGGCTGAAACAAATGGTGATTGGTGCGGTCCACCAACGTGATGCGCACCGGCGCAGAAGCCAACGCGCGTGTCGCCCACAGGCCGCCAAAGCCGCCGCCTAACACCACCACATGTTTAATCATTGCGTCATCACTTTAGTAAACGCCGTATTTTGCGGCTAATCGCTGACTGGAATACTCAGCATAGGGCCGAGATTTTCCATTCGGAAAATCTCGTTTTTGTTCTGGTCTCGACGATTTCCCGGGCCGCTCGCAAAAAACGTGGTTTTTGCTGCGCGTTTGCTATTGCTGCATTGGGAAGAATTTGATTCCAAAACAAAGGCCAATTGATTAACTTGCTAATGGAAAATTCGGGTTAACTTTAGACTTTGACGCCAATTTCACGAGCGTCAGCACCGTGCTATGTGACCATGCAGCGAGTTGAACTGGCAGCACGCAATGGAACTACAGCAAAAACTCGAAATTTTGGCCGATGCGGCGAAATACGACGCGTCTTGCGCCAGCAGCGGTGCGGCGCGTAAAGATTCGCGTGCCGGGCGCGGCGTGGGCTCCACCGGCGGCGCGGGGATCTGCCACTCCTACACGCCGGATGGTCGCTGTATTTCGCTGCTGAAAGTGCTGATGACCAATGTCTGTTTGTACGATTGCCATTACTGCGTCAACCGCAGGTCTAGCAATGTTGAGCGCGCACGCTTTACCCCGGAAGAGGTGGTGCAAATCACTTTGGATTTCTACAAGCGCAACTACATCGAAGGCTTGTTTTTAAGCAGCGGCATTATTCGCAGCGCCGACTACACCATGGAGCTAGTCACCGAAGTCGCGCGCCAA
The DNA here is from genome assembly GCA_043750875.1 of Rhodanobacteraceae bacterium. Lineage (GTDB taxonomy): Bacteria > Pseudomonadota > Gammaproteobacteria > Xanthomonadales > SZUA-5 > JANNYA01. The sequence goes on along the minus strand of JAYVAQ010000380.1, from coordinate 10,712 downwards.
CTGCGCGAGCTGCATCACTTCCGCGGCTACATCCATTTGAAGACTATTCCCGAAGCATCGCCCGAGCTGATCGAACGCGCCGGGCGCTATGCGGATCGCATTAGCATCAATATTGAGCTGCCGATCCAGTCCAGTTTGGTGGCACTGGCACCGGAAAAAAACCTGCCGCGCACGCTAGCGGCAATGGCGCATATCCGCAATAAAATCGATGAATCACGCGACGCGGTAATGGCCTCGCCGATTCGTATGGGCGCGAGCACATCGCCAAGAGCTGCAGCCACCAAATCCGGGCCGGTGAAGTCCGCACCGGCAAAAGCCGCGCCCTTCGCGCGCAGCCAAAGCACGCAGATGATCATTGGTGCCGATGCCTCTACCGACGCGGTGATTTTGCAGCGCGCCGATTCGCTGTATCACGATTACAAACTTCGGCGTGTGTACTACTCCGGCTTTAGCCCCACCGCGCAACCGTCCATTCTTTTGCCGCCACAAGCACCGCCGCTGCTGCGCGAACATCGTTTGTATCAAGCCGATTGGCTGCTGCGTTTTTACGAGTACAAAGTCGAGGAAATTGCTTCAGCACAAGCGCCGAATTTGGATTTGGAAGTGGACCCAAAACTAGGCTGGGCGCTACAAAACCGCGCCAGTTTTCCGATTGATATCAACCGCGCCGCGCGCGAGCAACTGTTGCGTATTCCCGGCGTGGGCGTGCGCAGTGTTGATCGCATTATTAGCGCTAGGCGCTTTGCGCGCCTGCGTTTGGCGGACTTAGTGCGGCTGCGCTTAGCCATGAAAAAGCTGCTGCCATTTATTATTGCCGCTGATCATCACCCGCAAAACAGCTTAGATAGCGAACAACTGCGCGCACGTTTTGTCGCGCCCACGCAGCTGGCTTTAGATTTTGCCAATACCGCCAGACCCACGGCGCAAGACGCGCAGGCAACGCTGAGCGGTGAGCTGTAAATGCACGTCGTAACCGTCGCGCAAAGCGCCGCGCACGCCACGCTTTGGGATAGTTGGCGACTACAAGCGCGCACACTTTTGCAAGCTGGCGTACGCCCAGAAGACGTGGCATGGAACGAAGGCGCGCAGCAAGCATCGCTGTTTGGCAATACGCAAACTGAGCCAACCGATGCAACTGATTCGCCTCCTAACAAGCACACAAGCGTCGTAATTTCCAAAGCCTTTTTGGAGCTAGCACAGAGCGTGGCCGCGCACAGCGACAGCAGCCGCTGGGCGCTTTTGTACCGCATGCTGTGGCGGCAAACTAATGGCGGCGAACGCGCCCTGCTGGCGATGGCAACCGACCCAGACGTGCGGCAAGCAGGACGATGGGCAAAAGCGGTCGGCCGCGATATTCACAAGATGCACGCCTTCGTGCGCTTTCGTCGTGTTGACGATGGTTTGCCACCAGATGCACGCGAATGTTTCATCGCCTGGTTTGAACCCGAACACCACATCGTGCGCTTCGCCGCACCCTTTTTTAAAGCCCGCTTTGCCGCGATGAATTGGTCCATTCTGACCCCACGCGAATGCGCCCATTGGCAGGGCAGCACGTTGCAGTTCAGCGCCGGCGTAAGCCGCGAACACGCCCCCAGCGATGATGTACTGGACGATCTATGGCGCAGCTACTACCGCAGCATCTTTAACCCGGCCCGCCTAAAAATTAAGGCAATGCAGTCGGAAATGCCGAAAAAATATTGGAAAAATTTGCCTGAGGCGAGTGTGATTGAAGCACTAATTGCTAGCAGTCAGACGCGAACCGACGAGATGTTAGCTACCGAACAACGGCCGGTGAAGGCGGCGCCTAGAAATGCTTATTTGCAGTCGTTGCGAGATATGGATTCTGGCGGCTTGGATGATGATGGGTTGTGAATCGCGAAGCTGACGCGAAGCATGCTAAAGCGAAGTTGATCCTGCATTGTGCCCAAACCACGCGTTAGTTTCATTCGTGGCTGAGGCTAACTTAAGCGACATTCGCGCGCATTTTCCCACAGCGCGCCCCAAGCCAACGCCGCAGACGCCAACTGACGCAGCTGTTGCGAAAGCCCGTCACCAGCACTCAATTCGCGCGCGAATCCAACTAATTTGGAGGTATTTGACTGCATCATGCCATCGGCCTGTGCTTGAACAACTCCGAGTAGTTCATGGCGCCAAGGCTCGCTTGGGCTGGTGCCTGCTGCGACGAGCAATTGTTGCAACTCACTCAGCAGCTCTGCGCGCTTGGCGGTGCAATAGCGCAACAGTATATCTTCGCGCGCACTTGCGGACGCCTCGGCCAAGTCCAAACACTGGATCGCCAACCAGCGCCAGCGTGCGGCGGGCTCAGCGGCCAAACATTGCCCGTGCCATTGATTGATTTGATCCGCCAAAAACCGCGCGGCCGCAATCGACAACGCTTGTCGATTCACCATGCTGCGCTGCTGTGGTGATCCACGTCGTTCAAGTGCTATGGGTAAGCACAACTCCATCGCGGTTGGCTCGCAAAATCGGCTTAGCGCGGCAAGGGTGCGATCTGCGCCGTCATGTTCGCCAAAAGCAAATCCATGCGTGCCGCTTAGATCAATTGCACTCGCTGCCGTTCCCGTCGCTGGCGCCAGGGTTGCATAGTGTGGGCACAGCAAAACCGTGTCGCCAGCCAGCGCAAACTGTACATCGTCACGTGTTTTAAGCGCGGCTTGGCCGTCGCTATCGAGGGTAAAGCCCCAAAAACTGTGCGCGGTATCGCTACTTCCCAGCACGCCTAAGCCCATGCGTGCCACCCGCGCGCGCTCGTAGCCATCAAATTCATCCAAACGACGCCCCGCAAAATCGGTGCTCACCAGCAACTGTTGCATACTCTTGCCCAGTACGCTTTCTGCCAGTTGCCACAAATTCGGCCCGCGCGGCACACCGCTGAACGTCGCTTCATTGCTGGCAAACACTTGGGCGCACCGTTGTGAGGGCTGCGCTAAATAAATCGCGCCAGCACCAGGAATATGGCTCAACTCAGGCTCGTAGGTGCGCACCCGGGCGGTGTCGTCCAGCATCAACACCCGTTCGCCGACATAGCTGACCGCGATGGTATTCAACGCGCGGGCGCGTGGGCTGGCGGTTTTTCCAAACAACAAATTCAAGCCCGTCGCATGTTCCGGCATTTGCTGAATTCGATCCGCCAACCAGCGTTCGCGCTTTTGATCTAACAACACTACCCGCTGGCCAGTGCGGCGGCCAAACTCCGCCATCAATTCAACTTTGCGCGCGCGATGCTCCGCTTCCTCGGACAAATCGAACAAAGCAAAACTGCGATCCCGCACGGGCGGGGTTTCGTTGGCGCTTGCAAGCATGGCCTCAAGCGATGCCGGGTGCCCTGCGCTAATAATCGCCATGCCAGAAAGCGGTGCAGCCACGGGTGCGGGTGCCTCGCTTAAGCGCGCGCGCAAGGCGCTTTCGCTTTGCATCAGGCCGCGCTGGCACAAATTGTTGAGCACTCGCTCAATATTGACCATCGTTAAGCTGGGAAAACGTTCGCTCAAGTACTGCGCATGCTCGACTAGGCTTGCGAATGGTGCGCACTCGACGAAGGCGGCGTGTACATCCAGGGTCATGACGTGGCGGTGATCCACGCTACCGGCGTGCGCACCACTCGCGATTTGCGCCATAAACAGCACTTCATTGTCGGAGATTTGGATTGCCGTACCGGGAAGTGCGGCAAAAAGTTCTGGACGAGTGGTCATTGAGGTCAAGGCCGCAAGTTTAAAAAAAGATGTCGGAGGTTAACCGCAACCCCGGTGTTGGTGCCAACATCCACGCTTGCAAATGAGTGCGGCGTTTTGCCTAACGACGGCCGCGAAATCGAATAAATTCAATGCAGGAGCATGCCGTGGCCGAGCACAAAATATTCCGCTTGCCTGATTTGGGTGAAGGATTGCCCGATGCCGAGATCGTTGCCTGGGCGGTCGCCGTTGGTGAAAAGGTGCGCTTAGACGGGCCGCTGGTCAGTATGGAGACGGCCAAAGCCGTCGTTGACTTGCCCGCGCCTTGCAGCGGTACCTTGATCAAAATATTTGGTAACGCGGGCGATGTCATTGAAACCGGGCATGCGCTTGCTGAGTTTGCGCTAGATGATGGGCCGCAGCGAGCCGAAGGCCACGCCACTGGTCATACGCATGCAGTTACACCAACCATTGAAGCTGCGCCAACGCCGGTCAACACCGTCGTGGAGGCTGACGATGCGGGCAGCGTGGTCGGCGCGGTAGTCAGCGGCTCGCACGTGCAGCAAGAAGCCGCAATTCACTCGGGTGGCGTAAAAGCGGTGCCCGCAGTACGCGCAATGGCGAAAAAGCTGGGCCTAGATCTAACGCGAGTCCAGCCCAGTGGCGAGCTGGGCATCATCACAATGGCGGACGTAAAGCGCGCCGCAGAGGCACAGACGCACGGGAATTCGCGCGAACAGCCCGCCGTCAATGCCAGCCTGAGCAAAACTTCACCAGCGCCAATACAAATGGATGCGGCTGAGCCCCTACGCGGTATGCGCCGCACGATGGCGCGCGCAATGGCGCAGGCACATGCACAAGTGGTACCGACCACGCTAATGGAGGACGCCAATCTTCACACCTGGCAGCCAGAGCAAGATTTAACTGCGCGATTAGTGCGCGCACTGGTCGCCGCAGCGCGGGCCGAGCCTGCATTAAATGCCTGGTTTGACGGCGATAACGCCACGCGAACACTGCACAACAGCGTGCACATCGGTATCGCGATTGATAGCGAGGAAGGTCTATTCGTCGCGAATTTACGCGATGCACAAGCGCGCGATGCTGCCTCCGTGCGCGCCGAAGTCAGTCGTTTACGCACTCAAGTACTAGCGCGCGCGCTCAGCCCGAACGAACTTTCCGGATACACCTTAATGCTCAGCAATTTTGGCGTCTATGCCGGGCGTTACGCGACCCCGATTGTGGCACCACCTTGCGTCGCGATTTTGGCCGCCGGCCGCGCCCGAATCGCTGCGGTACCGGTCTTAGGCGCGATTGCAGCGCAGCGAATTCTGCCGCTTTCACTGACCTTTGATCACCGCGCCTGCACCGGTGGCGAGGCAGCACGCTTTCTCGCGGCGCTGCTGGTCGATTTAGAACGAGCACGCTGAGTTATGCGGATTTTGGTGACCGGTGCAGCCGGTTTTTTAGGCGGTGCGATCGCACGCATGTTGCTGGCACGCGGTGATCATGTCGTAGCCGTGCAACGCGGTGCAGCGCCCGAGTTAGTCGGCCTGGGAATAACGGTAATACGCGGTGATTTGGCCGAGCCCGATGTCGCCAAACGCGCCGCACAAGGCTGCGATGGCGTGATTCACGTGGCGGCAAAGGCCGGGCATTGGGGGAGCTACGCCAGCTATTTTTCCGCGAACGTTCTGGCAACCCGAAATGTGTTGGCAGCTTGCGAAATAAATGGCATCGCCAAGCTTGTTTATACCTCTACGCCCAGCGTCGTGCATGCTGGCGGCGACTTAGCAGGCGTCAATGAATCCGCACCGATTCCCGAACACTTTCACGCGCATTATCCCGCCACCAAAGCGATCGCTGAACGCGAAGTATTGGGCGCGAATAGCGCTAAGCTTTCCAGCTGCGCGCTACGCCCGCACCTCATTTGGGGCCCTGGCGACAATCACCTTCTGCCGCGCCTGATAGCACGCGCCAAAGCCGGCAAGCTACGCTTTGTAGGCGATGGGGAAAATTTGCTCGACACCATCTATATCGACAATGCCGCGCGCGCGCACTTGGCAGCATTGGATCGGCTTGCGCCCGATGCCGCCTGTGCGGGTAAAGCCTATTTTTTGAGCAACGATGAACCCCTGCCGGTCAAAGAGATCGTCAATCGCCTGATCGCCTGCACGGGTTTGCCCCCGTGCGATAAGCACATTCCAGTGGCAGTCGCCTATGTGGTGGGTGCCTTGATGGAGTTGAGCTATCACGTGCTGCCACTCAAAGGCGAACCGCTCCTAACGCGCTTTGTCGTTTCGCAGCTGAGCACCGCGCACTGGTTTGATTTGGCCGCAGCGAAGCGCGATTTGGGCTACCGCGCCGAGGTTTCGATTTCTGATGGGCTCGTGCGTTTAGCGGCGGCGCTGGGTAGGTGCGCAAACCACAACGGTCACCCATTACCCATGATTGGCAGAGAGTAGTATTTCCGAGTCAGCGAAAACCATCGGATGCATTCGACGTCTAATGTCGCGCTTTTTCCTTGACCGTGATACTCGTTTTTTTAGACTGAGAAAATTTTTAGGTAATAACTTAACTATGCAACGTCCACCTTTCGTAAAAATCTGCTGCATTTCAAGCATCGAAGAAGCGCAACTATCGATCAAGCTCGGCGCGTCAGCGTTGGGTTTGGTATCGAGTATGCCAAGCGGCCCAGGCGTGATTGATGATCGCTTGATTGCCGAAATTGCGGCTTCCGTGCCACCGCCGATTGCGACATTCTTGCTGACCGCTTTGGTCGAGGCTGCGGCGATTGTTGAGCAGCACAGTCGTTGCCGAACCTCCACCATTCAACTTGTCGATCACGTGGAATTGGCTGAGCTAAGGAAATTGAGGGCACAGTTACCTGGTATAAAATTGGTGCAGGTAATCCACGTGTGTGACGACGGTGCGCTCGCACAAACAAAACGTGTTGCGCCGTACGTGGACGCTTTGCTGCTTGATTCCGGCAATCCAAACCTTGCGGTTAAAGAACTAGGCGGTACCGGCCGTACCCACGATTGGCGCTTGAGCCGACAGATCCGTGACGTATGTGGTTTGCCACTGTTTTTGGCCGGGGGCCTGAGCGCCAGCAACGTTGCGCAGGCAATCACCACAGTTGCGCCGTTTGGCTTGGATCTATGCTCCAGCGTACGCGAAAACGGCAAGCTAAGCGCAGCAAAGCTTTGCGAATTTATGGCGAGGATCACCTGAATTCAAAGCCGCACGCAACAGGACAGGATGACGCGGCGAATCCTGTAAAAGTTGGGTTCAACTTAGGATCGCCAAGATGCAACTGATTTGGCTTTTTTACATAAGCATTGGGAACCAATGCGTTTAGAAGTCAATTGGTGGGCACAACAGGGATCGAACCTGTGACCCCTACCATGTCAAGGTAGTGCTCTACCGCTGAGCTATGCGCCCCAACTGAGCCGCAAAGATTAACAGCGCGTTTGCGTTTCCACAAGTTCTATCCTACAGACTCGCAAATTCGCTTCAGATTTGCCGTGCTTAGCGGCTATGATCCGGGCTCTTTTATAACTATCGAGCCTCAATCGTGTGGGAAATTTTACGCGCAGGCGGTTTAATTATGATTCCGCTCAGTTTAATGAGCGTGCTCAGCATCGCCATAATCGCTGAGCGGTTTTGGGCATTGCGGCGCGCGGCGATTTTGCCGCCCGCACTCGGCCCACAAGTGCGTCAATATGCGAAAACGCATCGCCTTGAAGCCGCGCAGCTGCAAGAGTTACAAGAAAATTCGCCGCTCGGTGCGGTATTGGCGACGGTATTAGCGAATCGTTCGCGCTCGCGCGATGTGATTCGCCAGAAAGTCGAGGACGCTGGCCGTCAGGCAGTGCATGAAATGCACCGCTTCTTAAACTCGCTCGGCACCATCGCGATCATTTCACCGTTGATGGGCTTATTAGGCACCGTTTTCGGCCTGATCAAAATGTTCATGGTGATCACCAGCGTCGGCATTGGCGATGCCAATCGCTTGGCCGGCGGTATTGGCGAAGCGCTGATCGCAACTGCATCTGGCTTGGTGGTGGCGATTATTGCCTATGTGTTTCACCGGTTTTTGCGTGGCAAGGTCCAAAACTTGGCAATTGAGTTGGAACGCGAAGCCAGCGATTTAATTGATGCCTTGGAAACGCCTGCGCCTAGTCCTGTGGCAGCCCCAGCCAGCGCCCGCCCGGTAGCAGCGGCACGCTAACAGCTATGAAATTTACCGACGACAGTTCGCTTGATGAGCCTGAAATCAACGTCATTTCGTTGATCGACGTAATTTTAGTGCTGCTTATTTTTTTTATGGCCACCGCAACATTTGAGCAGCAATCACGCTTGAAAGTTAATTTGCCGCAGGCCTCGAATACCAGCACCGAAAAAGACAAAGGCCCGAGTTTGTTGGTGCAGATCAACGCCGAAGGCCGCTTTTTTGTTGGCAATAGCGAAGTGATCAACGAACGCTTAGAAACGCTCAAAGCCGCCATCGTTGCAACCGCAGGCGACAAGCGCGATCAACGCGTTATTTTGCGTGCCGATGGCCGCACACCGCATCAAAGTGTTATCACCGCCATGGATGCGCTGAGCCAGTTGGGTTTTGTCAACCTTTCTATTGCCACGGTTCGGCGTGACGAAAAGTAAGGCAATGCAGCGCGTTTGTAGGGCATTGCTTTTGCTTAAGCTCGGCAAATAATTGATATGGGCGCCACTGATTTACCAAAATTCATTGATACCACTGCACGTCCTGCAGGGCAGAAAATCGTGCTGATCTGTGATTGGTTGCCGCCTGATTTTGGTGCGGTGGGCCAATATACCCTGCAGCGCGGCGAGCAACTCGCGCGCGAAGGCCATCACGTTACTGTCATCGGCTTTTCCAGCGCGACCGGGCTGCAGGACGGCGGGAATCCAGGGCTTAATTTACCCAATGTGGTGCGCGTAAAATGCGGCACTTACGATAAAAATAGCTTGGTAAAGCGTGCGCTTTGGACGCTAAACGCGAATATCAAACTGCTGCGCATGGCCCGGCCTGCGATTAAGGCCGCTGACGAAGTCGTTTTTACCGGTAGCCCACCGTATTTTTTGCACTTTATCGTGCCAGCAAACCTTCTGTTTTGGCGCAAAAAGCTGGTTTATCGGATCACTGATTTCCACCCTGAATGCCTAATGGCCGAGTTCGAGAGGGTGCCGCTGTGGCTCAAGGCGCTTTATCAGCTGACGCTTTTTTGGCGCAGCAGTGTGGCGATGTTTGAGGCGATCGGCGAGGATCAGAAAGCTAGGCTAGCCGCGATCAAGATTGCACCTGCACAAATACGCGTGGTGCGCGACCCAGCACCAGTCGCTTTTGCTGCCAACTTAGTAGCGAAGCCTAAGCCCGATGAATTTGGTCGCATGCATGCAATTTTGTATTCCGGAAATTTTGGCGTTGCACACGATGACCAAACATTTTTAAGTGGCTATGCAGAATTCGCAGCGCACTATCCCGGGCGCGCCAAGCTGTGGCTGAATGCGGTTGGAAAAAAAGCGGATTTGATCGAGCGCGCGTGCAAAAGCGCGGGCTTAAGTATTTACCGAAGTCAGCCAGTGCCGTTGCCAGAGCTGCCCGCGCTGTTAATTTCGGCGGACTTGCACTTAATCACGTTGCGTGATGCCTTCGTCGGTTTTGTTTTGCCTAGTAAGGTGTACGCCTGTATCGACTCGGGGCGGCCAATCTTGTTTATCGGCAGTGCGCAATCGGACGTACATCTTTTATGTAGCTCGCGTGTTCCTGCGGAAAAATACTTGCGCGTCGATGTCGGCGATGTTCAGGGCGTAACGGCAGCCCTGCACGCGCTTTTGCCCACATGATTATTTGATTTGTGGCGTTTTGAGGCGTGCTGGCTTGCGCACTAACTTCTGCGGTTTGCCCTGATATAGTCCGCTTTGGTTTGAGCAAAAACAGGGAATTTCAATTGAAAACAGCACTGGTATTGGGCGCAGGTGGATTTATTGGTAGCCACTTGGTTAAGCGATTAAAAGCAGATGGGTTTTGGGTGCGCGGCGTGGATTTAAAGTTGCCGCGTTACGCTAGCAGCCCGGCGGATGACTTTATCGTCGGTGATTTACGTCTGATGGAAGTTTGTCAGCGTAGCGTCGATCGCCAATTTGATGAGGTCTATCAACTTGCGGCGGACATGGGCGGCGCGGGCTTTGTTTTCAGCGGTGAAAACGATAGCGACATCATGCACAACTCGGCGCAAATTAATCTCAACGTGCTGGAATGCTTAAGCCACCGCAAGCCTGGCGTGGTTTTTTATTCCTCCAGTGCGTGCATGTATCCAGAACACAACCAGCTGGATCCAAACAATCCAAACTGTGCGGAAGACTCGGCCTATCCAGCCAATCCGGACTCAGAATATGGTTGGGAAAAACTATTTAGCGAACGACTTTTCTTGGCCTACCAGCGAAACCGCGGATTGAACGTCAGGATCGGGCGCTTTCATAATATTTTTGGCCCAGAAGGCAGTTGGAGCGACGGCAGGGAAAAGGCGCCTGCGGCTTTGTGTCGCAAAATTGCGTTGGCAGCGTCTGAAGGCGGCGAAATCGAAATGTGGGGCGATGGCTCGCAAACGCGTTCCTTCCTCTACATTGATGAATGTTTGGAAGGCGTGCTAAGGCTGACGCGCTCTGATTTTGTTGGGCCCGTCAACATTGGCTCCGATGAAATGGTCAGCCTGAAGCAATTTGCCGAAATGATTATGAAAATTGCGCATAAGCCGGTCACGATCAAACATATCCCCGGCCCACTAGGCGTACGTGGTCGGAATTCAGACAACCGTTTGATTCGCGAAAGATTGGGCTGGGCGCCGCATGAACCGCTGGTGCATGGCCTGAGCAAAACCTACGCCTGGATTGCCGAGCAAGTACGCGCGAACAAATTGGACGAGGGCTAAACCACGATCCCCGCCCAGCGTTTTTTCCAAGCGCTTGGGCGAAATTCCGGAAGATCGAGTGCGGTGATCA
>JAYVAQ010000379.1:0-2464 GCA_043750875.1 Rhodanobacteraceae bacterium | reverse complement strand
GCCAGCCGACAGTCCTTTGGGGGTAAATACTTCTGCAACCAGTTCTGCCCCGGGCGCAAAGGAGCCAAGAAGTGGGATATCAATAACGCTTTGAACTAGATCGGTAACACCAATCGTCGTTGCCGCAATTTCCACGCGATTTCCATCCGGGAATGCAGCACCGGTATTAGCATACAGTCGTACGGTCAAGGGTTGGCTGGTGCCCGTGCCTCCAGCATTGGCGGATTCAATTCCAACACGCACCGCGCAGGCAGAAAAGCCTTGCGGGTATGCGCCTAAGGAAAAAGCTCGAAAGTAACTGATATTGTTATGGAAGTATCCTGGATCGCCAGAGTTGCAGCTAGCGCTGTTGTGATTAGAAATACTTTGCGATTGGCTTTGACTCAGCTCGACAGAACCACAAACGAGGGATAGATTTTGTATTTGTTTCGATACTGTGGGGCTTGCTTTTTTCGCTATAGAGAACGAATCCGCTAGCGCAAATAGCGGGAGCAACGCGAGTAAGCAGCAGGGCACCAAGTAATACCTAGAGTTGTGCATGATCGTGGCCGTATTGATGTTTATTGGCCTAGATTGTCGGAGTAAGCCCGGAATTCCTCTGTGCGTTGGGAAACACAGAACCGCATCGGCTCTGAATCGCCCTTTTGATCTTAGGATCAATATTTAACGCAATACGCACTTGCCGCTGTGGTGCCTTAAGTTTTAAGGTTCTGGCCTTCCTAAAAACTGGCCCTTGGCACTATGCGCACCCCGATTTTGACGATTTCAATTGCACTCGCCGTTGCCGCACTCGCCGCTACCAAGCCTGCACTCGCCGAACGCACGTCCTCTGAAGCACGCTGGGCGGCTTGGACACAGCAGCAAAAAATGGCAAGTACCAGTACCTTAGCTGGGCTGCCTTGGCGTTCAATCGGGCCCTCCATTCAGGGCGGGCGGGTGGTTGATATTGAATCGGTGCCGAATCAACCGTTTACTTTTTACGTTGCTTTTGCCTCAGGCGGCGTGTGGAAAACCACGAATAACGGCCAGAGTTTTGCGCCACTCAGCGACGGCTTGCCGAGCATGATTTCCGGCGATATCGCGGTCGACCCGAATGCCCCGGAAACGCTTTGGATTGGCACTGGCGAGCCCAATGCTTCGCGTTCGTCTTATTCCGGTTTGGGTATGTTTCGCAGTACCGATGGCGGCAAAACCTTCGAGTCTAAAGGGCTATTGGGCGCCGATCGCATTGCCCGCGTGTTAATCGACCCGCGCAATTCAAAACGCATTTTGGTCGCTGTGCAAGGGCCGCTCTACTCCGAGGGCGGTATGCGCGGCGTTTATGTCAGTGAGGACGCAGGGTCAACCTGGAAGCAAACATTGAAGACCGATAATGGCTGGAGCGGTGCGACCGAACTCGTCTTCCACCCAACCGATCCGAACGTCCTCTACGCCGCAACCTGGGATAAACAACGCACGGCATGGAATTTTCGCGAATCTGGTGTGGGCTCGGCCGTCTATAAAAGCATCGACGCCGGCCTGAGCTTCAAAAAGATGCAGACGTTTCCTAGTGGCGTCGGGGTCGGCCGTATAGGCTTGGCAGTAAGCAAGGCGCAGCCTGATTGGCTCTACGCCAGTATCGATCAACACGCACCGATGCCAGAAGCGCAACGCACTCTGGGGGATCAGCCACTGTCGCCCGCGCGTTTGAAAAACATGAGCAAAGCTGAATTCTTGGCGCAAGATCCAGACCAAATCGCGCAATTCCTGGACGGCAGTGATTTCCCAATCGATTTAGACGCGGCAAAATTGATCGAATCGTTGAAATCCGATGCGATCACGATGGATCAACTGCGCGCGAAACTGCTTGATGGCGATGCATCGTTGTTTAGCACCAACATTACCGGGTTGGAGCTGTACCGCTCAGAAAATGGCGGTTCGACGTGGGAAAAGCGCCATGCGGAACCAATTCGCGATCTAACCTACACCTATGGTTATTATTTTTCGAAGTTGGCAGTCGCCCCAGACAATGCCGAGCAGGTCACTTTACTGGGCATGCCGCTGGCCATAAGTGACGACGGCGGTAAAACCTTTTCCGGGCGGCTAAATGACGAAGAAGTACACGTTGATCATCATGTGTGGAAAATTGATCCTAATTTTCCGAACCGCATCTTCAATGGCAACGATGGCGGCGCGGACGTTAGCTACGACGGCGGCGTCAACTGGAGCCGCTTTGATCGCCAAGCGGTTGGACAAAGTTATGCCATCGCCTTTGATATGGCCGAGCCCTACAACGTCTACACCGGCCTGCAAGATAATGGCACGGTAAAAGGCTCGAGCAAATCAAAACCGGACGATTTAGAAGCCTGGAAATTCATTGGCGGCGGCGATGGCATGCAGATTCAAGTGGACCCGCGCGACAACTCGATTTACACGGGCTATCAGTTTGGTAACTATAATTATTCGGGTGGCGGTGCAGTCTCGC